>JBCCWM010000207.1:0-7737 GCA_039193505.1 Pseudomonadota bacterium
CGCGCTCGAGGGCAGCGTCACCGGACGAAACATGCACCGCCACCGGCACCGGGACGTCCTTCGCGTCCGCAACACCCTCGAGCGCGAGATCCCGGCCGGCACGGTGGTCCACGCGATCCTCGACACCGCCTCGTCGCAGAAGACGCCGGCGCTGCGCCGCCGGCTCGGGCGTCACCCGCGCCGGACGGTCCACGTCGCACCGCCCTCACCGTCGTGGCCGAACGCGGTCGAGGGCGTCTTCGCGACGCCGACCCGGCGCCCGTCGAAGCCCGGTGTCGTCCATTCCGTCCTAGACCTTCAGGCCGCGATCAACCGGTTCATCGCCGACCACACCGCGACCGAGGCCAAACCCTACGTCCGGCGCGCCGATCCCGACGCGACCATCGCCGCTCGAGCCCGAGGGGTCCAAGCGTTGGAGCCACTCCTCTAGTCGGCTCAGTCCATCCTGTGAGCGCCGCTGGGGTCCCCATCCGTCGAGACCGCCCGGACCAGCCACCTTCACGCGGACAGCGGAGCCGTTTTGCGCCTCGTAACCAAATGGTGGGCCAATCTCTCCTGCTCGGGATGGGAGGTAGAACGTCATTGAACCGCGTTCGCAGTCTCCACATCGCGCCGTTTGGGTTGCGGAACATGTGTCGCACCCAAGCCTCTCGCCCCAGCGGTGAGCCCCTTGAGCGACTTGGCGTGGCTTGGGGAGCGGGAGACGTGTCCTGGCAATTCTGGACGGGAAGCGGCCTGGCGGATGGCCGTCCGCCACCTCCGCCGCACCGCTGGACCAGAGCGCGGGACTTCGTGTCAGCCGCTCTCCAAGCTCAGAGGTCGGCTGTGCGCGCATGCCGGGTGGTCCGTGCGCCAACACAACTCCCGAAGACAGCAAACGTCTAAAAATACGAATTTTTTCATGAAATAAATGGGCGGAGATCCGCTGAATGCGCCGCTGGCCGATGGGCGGCTCGATGAGCAACGAGAGATGGCACACACGGCGTGAAAATATCTTGCAGGTTGCGCTCCAGCAGTGGCGATGCTCCAACCTCGGAGTGAGGCTTTTGAATGATATTTCATATGCTTATGGATGCTGTGGCGTCGAGCTGCGCCAGCGACGCGTGATGCGGCGCCGCCTCCTCGGTCGAGCGGTCCACCGTCTCGTCCCCTGGTGTCGGCACGGGAATTCCGACCGGTTTGGTCGGGCTGAATTAACGATGCGTTGTGTTTTTGGTGAGAACCAGAATTTAGCGGCGTATACATTGCTCAGTAGCAATTAAGGCGGGTTGGTGTCGAAACACCGACCTCGTAAGGCACCAAATTTGCAGGGACTTCCTCTTCTTCGCTTTTGCGAGGAGGGCTGCCCCTTGCCCGAATGAACTGAAGGTCACGTTATGGCAGAAATCCTTTGGTCGGACCTCCGGATGGAAGATGGCAATCCGCCGGGTCGGAATGACGTTGTGGTGGTGAACTCCGGCGATACGCTGATCCTGGATGCGGATGCCGGCGACGTGGTGGTCGAAGGTCTTGTTGTCTACGGCACCTTCACCGTCGAGGATGCGAACACACCAATCAATCTCACAACGGACTGGGCGGTTGCCGCGATGGGCGGCGATGTGGTCGTCGGCTCACGGGAGACACCCTACGCGGGCGAGTTCACCTGGACCCTTGCCGGCAAGGACAACTCAAACGATGTGAACCTGGCCGACTACCCGGATGGGGGTATGGGCGGGATGATGATGGGCAGGTCGCCCATGCGGATCGAGAACAACAATGCGTTCTTGATGGCGATGGGCGAGGGCTCGTCGATCGACATCCATGTGGATGACGCGGCGAAGGAAAGCTGGACCCAGCTCGACGGGACTGTGGAGGCTGGCTCCGACACAATCGTCGTGGCGGACTCCACCGGCTGGCAGCGCGGCGACACGATCGGCATTGCCTCCACCGATTTCGACCTGGACCAGGCGGAGGAGTTCACGATCGTCGACATCTCGAGGGACGGACGGACGATCACGCTCGATCGGCCTCTCGAGTACATGCATTACGGCGAGATCGACGTGTACAACGATCCGGACGGCGATGTGCACCGCCTCGACATGCGCGCGGAGGTGGCGCTGCTGAGCCGGGACGTCACGATCCAGGGCGATATCAACTACAACGACCGTCGCGATCTCAACGAGCAAAACGACCAATATGGCGGCCACACCATGGTGATGAATGGTGGCGAGATGTACCTCTCGGGCGTCGAGCTCGCCTATATGGGCCAGGCCGGGATCCTCGGGCGCTACCCGGCGCATTGGCATGAGTTGGGCGATGTGTCCGGGCAGTACATCGAGAACTCGTCGATCCATCACAGCTTCAACAAAGGGATCACGGTCCACAACAGCCAGGGCGCACGGATATCGGACAACGTCGTCTTCGAGACGATCAGCCACAACTACTACCTTGAAGAGCGGGACACCTACGGCAACGAGCTGGTGGACAATCTCGGCATGAACGCCCGGCACGTCGGGGAGTTCGGAACCATCCCGCGTGCCTCCGACGATGAGCCGTCGAATTTCTACACAACCAACGGCATGAACACCTGGACCGGGAACCATGCCGCGGGGTCCGAGACCATGGGGTTTTACTTCAACCTCAATGAGCGCGCGCCGGACGGATGGAACCTCGGCACTGTTGAAGACAACGCCGTCCACTCCGTGTCGGGCCGCGGGTTCTACCTCAACCACAGTGAGTTCGTCCGCGACAGCGATCCCCAGGGCGATGCGGAGCAGGCGCAGAAGGTCGACGATTGGGTGGTCGACGGCCTGACCGTCTACAAGGTCTCTGGCGTCGGTGCCTATGTCCAAGGGACAAATGGCACGTTGACCAATTCCGCCTTCGCCGAGATGGGCAGCAACGCGCGCTTTCGGCTGAACCAGACCATCGAGGACAGCTTGATCGTCGGTCGCTCCGACAACATCGGCACGCCTGAAACAAATGCTGAGATCGCGGCCGGGCGGAGCCTTCCGCGCGGCAGCGAGGATTTTCAGGGCTTTCAATTTTACGACGGGCCCGCATCGCTGGTCAACGTGATGTTCGATGGCTTCACCGAGCCCGGCGACGGCGCCATCGAAACTTCGAATGCCGTCCACAAGTCGGCCTCGTTCGGGGCCAGCGGCATCACCTGGGGCGACGATGTCGCCGAGGCAAACAAGCTCAGCATCTCGGGGGGCGGCAACGCGATCGGCAACGACAGCTGGGCCCGCGGCATTGTCGATGTGGATGGCAGCCTGACCGGCGAGGCGGGCGCCATGATCTACCAGTACAGCAACGATCGGGACGGGTCGCGCGTCTTCAACGCCGGCAGCGACCATGAGGTGATCGAGGAGTGGGGGGCCATCGTCACCTATGGCTCCAAGAGCGGAACGCTCCGCATCGACGACAACATGGCCAACAACGGTGCGGTTCGAGACATCGATGAACAGGGTCTGACCTTCACACGCTCGGACGGGGAGACGGCGACCAACATCTCATCGCAGATCCCGGTGTTCATGGAGTACACCTACGAGATCGACTACCGCAGCATCGAGGATCAATTCCGCCTCTACCTCCACGATATGGATTGGGGCGACAGCGTGATCCTGAGCCTTGGGCCGACGCCGGACGACTCGAGCTTCACCGTTGCGCATCCGAACACCGGTGAGACGCGTGCGGCGCGCGAAGTGAGCTCGATGGCGATGCTCGAGGCCTCTCCCGACACGGCCGTCTACCGCGACAGCAATGGCGAGGTCCACATCAAGCTCGTTGCCGAAATGGCGCATGGCTATCTCTGGCCGCAGCCGGGCACGACCTTCGAATACGGTCTGCACTCCGGCGTGACAGTGCTTGTGGACACAACCGCATCTGTCAACCTCCGCAGGCTCGAGTACGACGATCCGGGCCCCAACGACGCGTTGCCGCCGCCGCCCTACGCCGAAGGACAGGGTCCGGATGACGGAGCGCCGCGACCCAGGCCACGGCCGGAACCAGAGCCGGAGCCCGAACCCGAGCCCGAGCCGACCCCGCCCGCGCCGATGGAGATCGCGTTCGTGGTCTACGATGGCGAGACCGATGAGGTGATCGACGACGATCTCACGGATGGCGACCGCATCGTTGGCGAGGGTGTCAACATCATCGCCGAGCCGAATTTCGAGGCCGGCAGCGCGGTCTTCCTGATCAACGGCGAGGCGCTGAAGATCGAGAACCAGATCCCCTACGCCTTTTTCGGCGGCACCGGAGACGATCACGCGGCCGGGGAGTTTGATCCCGGAACGTACAGCCTGACCGTCGAGTTCTACTCTGGCCCGAATGGCCGCGGCAGGCTGCTCGCCTCCGAGGACGTCGAGTTCGAGGTCGTGGAGACCAACCCGCCGCAACCGGAGCCCGAGCCGGAGCCTGTATCGGACGTGGTGTTCTCCCTCGTCGACACGGCGACCGACGCAATCGAAGGCGGTCCGCTGGCCGACGGTGTCGAGATCAGCGGCGACGCTCTCGGCCTCGTTGCCGCTGCTCCCGAGGGGCTCGACGTCGCAAGCGCCGTGTTCTTCCTCGACGGAGCCGAGCTCAGAACCGAGAACGTCGTTCCCTATGCACTCTTCGGAGACAGCAACGGCGACTTCGGCGATGGAGATCTCGCCCCTGGTGCGCACACGGTCGAGGTCTTGTTCTACAGCGGCGCCGATGGCAGCGGCAGTGTCGTCGCCAGGGACAGACTGAGCTTCACGGTGTCGGATGAAGATCCATCCCCGACGCCCGACCCGGTGCCCAACCCAACACCAGACCCGGATCCGACGCCCGACCCAGACCCGGTGACGTTGGCCGACTGGGCAGACCACATCGTGTTCCACTTCGACGGCAACAACAACGATCGCGACGACATCGCGGCCGTTGCTGCGTCGTCGCTTTTGGTCGCCGCGGCCGGGCTCGAGGACGCGACAACGTTTCTCTACGGCAACAATTTGTCCGAGCGCAATGACGACGCGCAACTTGCAGATCTCGAGGCGTCGGGTGCGTTCGCAAGATCGCTGGGGATCGATGCCCGCAACTACCAGGCCGACGTCGACGCCACCACCGAATACCTTGTCGGTCTCATGACATCGGGTCAGCAGGTTCTGATGATCGAAGGCGGGCCGATGGAGGCGGTTTACCGTGCCCTCGAGCAGACCCCGGAGGCCTACCACAGCAACATCAGACTTCTGTCGCACTCGGCTTGGAATGAAGACCGCGACGTCGTGAGACTGCCCGGGGCGACGGAGGCGCGCACCTGGGACGACATCGAGCGCGATTTCCCGAGCGTCGAGCTGATCGAGATCCGCGACCAGAACGACGGAATTGCAAACGACAGGGGGTTTTACAACACAGAATGGGCCTGGATGGACCGCTCCGACGAGCCCGTCATCGAGGCCGCGCGCGAGGCAATGGACGCTGCGGGACGGCAGAAGAAGGACGACCCGTCCGACGTCGGAATGCTCTGGTATGCGCTGACCGGGGATGAGCGCGGGGAGCCTGAAGATGTCGAGGCCTTCCTGGCTGCCTCAGGCCTCTACGATGCGCCGTATCCGGTGGACACGCCAGCGCGCGACCCGGTCGACGGGGCGCCTTCGGGCACGTTCCTCGGCCAGGATGGACGCGTTGTGATCAACGCCGAGAGCGCGGATGCGCAAGGTCAGTGGAGCCAAACGACCGTGGACGGCAAGACGGTGATGCTCTGGGACAGCGACACCAGCAACTACCGCAACGTCGATCCAAACGAGGCGCTGACCTACAGCTTTGTCACCGACGAGGACGGCACCTATTCGATCGCGCTGCATTCGGGCCGTGTGAAGGACACGATGAACCGCGGCGATCTCTACGAGAATGGCAGGAACGGCGCGGAACGGACAGACACCGGAAACGATGTCTATGTCGGGATCATCGATGTCGCCACCGGTGACTACGTCAAAGAGCCGACCAAGCTCTACACCGGGCTCGGGAGCAGCGATCAGGAGCTGAGGTGGGGCACCACCTTCGATGATGCCTCTGGACACTATCGGGCCAGGGTCGAGCTCGAGGCCGGCCGGGAGTATGCGATCGAGCTGACCGGACGGTCGGACGGCTACGTGGTCGATATGATCACGCTCAACGCCGGCCGTCGCGCCCTCGAGGATGCGGATGCGCCCATCTCGGTCGTGTCCGACGGCGGCCCGTCGGACCCGGGCGCGCTGGCGGATGTCGTGTTCAGCCTGATCGATGCTGAGACGGACACTGTCCTCGAGCCGAACCTTTCGGATGGCAACGCCATTTCGGGTCAGGCCATCAACATCGTCGCCGATGCCGACTTTGCAGCGGGCAGCGCGGTTTTCACCCTGAACGGGGAGGAGGTGCGCACAGAGAATGTGAGTGCCTATGCGCTCTTCGGCAACACGGGCTCGGACTTCTTTTCGGGCGACCTGGATGCGGGCACTCATGTTCTGGAGGTGGTGTTCTATTCCGAGCGCGACGGCGATGGCGACCGCCTCGGTTCCGGCGCGCTGAGCTTCGAGGTTTTGGACACCGGCACGGGTTTCGGGCAGGATCTTCTCGTCTAGCGGGCACTTCGCCGCCCGAGAGGCGCCTTCTGTCACAGCGCCTGAGTCCAGCCCGCTCCGCCGTCGGCGGTGCGGGCTGCATCGGGTCTCGGGCAGGCGTCGGGCACCCGTGGCGCCGGAGTGTGCGAGCCGATCGGAGCCCCGCCCTCGGGCGTCATGCCGATGGCGACGAGGAGGAGGCCGCCTGACCTCGGCTCCACGCCAAACCTCTCTGTCGGTCGGGGCGCCCGCCGGTGGGCACGAAGCTCGGATGTCGGAGCGTCCGCCCGAGGGCAGACGAGGCCCGCCACCACCCGGCCCTGCGCCGATGTCTCGCTGTGGACGCGGCAAGGCCGCGAACAACGGACACTGAGTGGGTCAGCGGCGGTCCGCCGGCGGACCGAGGCCCCATCCTCCGGCCGGATCGGCCGCAATGGCGAAAGATGGGCATCAGTGCGGTCGCTGAAACCCGCCCGCGCCACGTCTGCGTGGGCGCATTCGACCGCCCACATCCCTAGGCGGTCGTTCCCCCACATCCGAGATCGCGCGATCCGCAACCGGAACCGTCGCAACTCCAACAGCGCATCCGCCGGCGCACCCCAGGATCGAGGTCCCGCCAGACGTGCGATGGGAAGCCAACAAGGTCCACAGGTGCACACTCCCGCCGCATAACGCTTGCCAAAACGCCGAAGACCCTCCCTCTCCACGCGCCGCAGTCGTTCTGCAACAAAGCCCAAATCCCGTCTGCCTGATTCTTAATTTTTGGCACGGGACTTAGCTCCGCCTCGCATTGAAAGAGAACATGGGTCTCAGATCCCCCACATGCCACCGCCCAGGTCGATCTATCTGTCAGTGTCTCACCGACGGCGGATCGCGTTTCTCAGCGTGGGGTGGTCCGCTTAGGAGTGTTTGATCCTATGGTTTGATGGTGCGATCCATTCGGAGGAATGGAAGGACGCACTACGGGACAAGCTCGTCGCGGGAGCGCCACGACCACGCACGCCATCAGAGCAGCGATACAGCGATCGCAAGCTTCGACCGCGGAGCTGAGCCGGGAGTTGGGCATCAACCCGAAGACCGTCGCAAAGGGGCGGAAGCGACAGTCTGTCGAGGACCGCAAGACAGGACCGACAGAGCCTCGCTCAACCGCTCTCGGCGCTCAGGACGAGGCCGTCGTCGTCGCCGTCCG
>JBCCWM010000208.1:0-7722 GCA_039193505.1 Pseudomonadota bacterium
ATGGGATCTGATCCAGCCAGCCGGCTAGAGCGTTAGCAGATCGGTCCGGATCGTATCCTGCGGCCTGGACGTGGTTTGCGCATTCGCATGGCGAGAACAGTTCGACGATGCACCTGATTGCGCTCCACAGGCCGTCGACCGACCGTTCCGCCGCCTTTAACGGGAGAGCGTTCATCTTTGCACGGGCGTTTTCGATGGGGTTGACGTTGGGGGGCTGTAGGGCCGACGGACCAGGAGCTCGGCGCCTGCCGGTTCGATCAACTGGCGAACCCGCGGTCCCTGTCCTTCGGCTTCGGACCTGGAGCGGTTGTCCATCGCCACGAGGTCGCCGGGGCGAAGCTCCGGGAACGGCACGGTCTCGACAGAGGCCCAGAAGGCGCCTCGGCAGCGCCGGAGATCGCGAAGGGGGCAATCATGCCCTGCAGGGTGAGTGCCCCGATGAAGGTCGTCGTGTTCCAATGGCCATGCGGGGCGACCAGAGCAGGCGCTCGCGGCGTCGGCAACGGCCAGGGGTTCGGGTTAAATTAAGTTTGCCCATTTGCCATCGGGCTCGAACCTGTTGCGCCGCGATGGCCCAGGTCCCGTCAGTGACGACAACGTCCGCCGGGTCGATATCGGCCTGCGCCTCAAACCAGACACAGCGCTTCGTCAGGACATCGGGCCTCTCCCGCTCGCTCGGCCTTGTCCTCGGACCACTGGCCGCTCAATGCTTCACCTTGCCAGTCTTTTTCAATTGATCCAGCATCTTGCGACGGACCGGCGCAGCGTCCCAAAGCCGAAAACATGACCGCATGCGGCCAGCACGGCGAGCAGGTCTATGAGGGTCATGTCCGGCGTCTCGCGCAGATACAGATGGATCGAGTTGGCCTCGGTTTCGACCCGCGAAGACCGACGGTCGCCGCCACTGGGCTTCGCTGCCGGAGCGCCATGTTCTTTCGCCAGCGCGCGCCATCGGCCGAAGCCTGCGCTGACGCAGAAACGTTCTGCGATGACCCGTTGGCTCACTTTGTCGGCGACAGCCGCCAGCACGCGCATGCGATGATCAAGAGGGGCCTGTGCATAGCAACTGGCCCCACGCCCGGTCATCATCATGAAACAGAAACCGACTCTGTGGGGCGCCCTGCGACTCAATCCGATCCGCTTCCGCTCTAAGCGGCCGCGTTTCGCGTCGCCGATTGGGTTGCCCACATCGCCGCGTAGCGTCCGTTTCGCGCGAGCAGATCGCCATGGGTCCCGCTCTCGACGACCCGTCCAGCCTCGAGCACCAAGATCCGGTCCGCCTCGACCACGGTCGACAGACGGTGCGCGATCGTGATCACCGAGCGGCCCTGCCCCATGGCATGCAGAGCGGCCTGAATGTCACGCTCCGTCTCCGTGTCGAGGGCGGAGGTCGCCTCGTCGAGGAGCAGGATCGGCGGGTCCTTCAAAAGCGTGCGCGCGATCCCCACGCGCTGCTTCTCGCCGCCAGAGAGCTTGAGCCCGCGCTCGCCCACAATGGTCTCGTACCCCTCAGGCAACCCAGTGATGAAATCGTGGATCCGCGCACGACGCGCGGCGCCCTCCACCTCCTCCCAGGTGGCCTCCGGACGGCCATAGGCGATGTTGTAGCCGATCGTGTCGTTGAAGAGGACCGTGTCCTGCGGCACCACACCGATCCACCGGCGGAGGCTCTCTTGAGTCACGTCCCGCACGTCTGCGTCGTCAATCAAGAGCCGCCCGGCCTCGACGTCATAAAAGCGAAAGAGCAACCGTCCGATGGTCGACTTGCCCGAGCCGGACGGCCCCACCACCGCCACCGTCTCACCGGGGCGCACTTCAAAACTGAGGCCGTGGAGGATCGTCCGATCCGGCCCGTACCCAAAGCGCACATCCTCAAAGCGAATGTGCCCCTTTGTTACGGAGAGTGCCGGGGCACCCGGTTTGTCGTCGATCTCGGCCGGCTGTTCGAGAAGATCGAACATGTCGCCCATATCGACGAGCGCCTGGCGGATCTCGCGGTAGACGGTGCCGAGGAAGTTGAGCGGCATTGTGATCTGGATCATGTAGGCGTTGATCATGGTGAACTGACCAACGGTCAGGGTGCCCTGCTCCACGGCCAGCGCACCCATCACCATCACAGCGACCAGACCTCCGGTGATCAGGGTTGCCTGCCCAAAATTGAGAAAGGCGAGCGATGTTTGCGTGCGAACCGCCGCGGCCTCATAGCCCTCCATCGACACGTTGTAGCGCGCGGCCTCTCGCGTCTCGGCGCCGAAATACTTGACCGTCTCGAAATTGAGAAGGCTGTCGATCGCCTTCTGGTTCGCGGCGGTGTCCTCCTCGTTCATGCGACGGCGGATCTTCACACGCCACTCCGTCACCCGAAACGTGAACAGAACGTAGAGACCGACGGTGATCGCCACGACGCCGAGATAGCTCGACCCGAAGGCGACAGCAAAGATCACGCAGACCATCGCGAGCTCGAGGATCAGCGGCCCGATGGAGAAGAGGAGAAACCGCAACAGGAACTCGACGCCCTTGACGCCGCGCTCAATGACGCGGCTGAGACCGCCCGTTTTGCGCGTAATGTGATAGCGGAGCGACAGCGCGTGGACATGTCTGAACGTCTCGAGCGCGAGCAGCCGCAGCGCCCTTTGACCGACCCGGGCAAAGGCCACGTCTCGGAGTTGCTGAAAGCCGATCGTCGCGAGGCGCATCGCACCGTAGGCAAAGACCAGTCCGACGGCCGAGGCGATCAGCAGTTCGGCGCTGCCGGCATCCTCCGCAATCAGCGCGTCTACACTCGCCCCGAAGACCGCAGGGACCCCGACCGTGGCGATCTTAGCCAGAATGAGGGACAGAACGGCCAGGACGACGCGGACCTTGAGATCGATCCGCCCGGCCGGCCAGAGATAGGGGGCGACCCTCAGGACGGTCCGCATGCCCTGCCGTCGCAACTCGGCGCTGTCGGAGGGCGCATTGGATGCAGTGCGCCCGCTGGGGCTGGTCACCCGGGGCTCTCAGTCAGCTCGGGGATTGTGAAGATTTGCCCCGGATAGATCAGGTCCGGGTCTCGGATCTCATCTCGGTTGGCTTCGAAAATCTGGGTGTAAAGGCGCCCCCGCCCGTAGCGCTCCCGCGCCATCACCCAGAGCGTGTTGCCGGGTTGCACCGTGATACGGCTGAGCGGGCCATCGCGCGCGGGATCCGGGAAGACGCGCTGAAACGGGCTCTCAACCCGGCTCGTCACTGAACCGTCCTCCTTCAGGGCATCGATCCTAAGAAGGTACCGGCCCTCGGGCACATCGTCGAGGGCGACGTCCCAGGCGCCCCCTTCCTCGGCCTGTGTCACCTCGATCGGCGCGCCGTCGAGGTAAATACGAAGGGCCTGCGGCTCAGGCGCGCGACCGGACAGAACCACCTTTCCGGCAAGATCGTAGCTGATCGCATCTAGCGTCACGGTCTCGACGGGATCGAGGGTCGCCGGTTGCACCAGACGCACCGTGGCATCCTCGACATCCGTCGAGAGGACCGATGGCCCTGTGGAGCCGTCGGCGGCGGGCGGCAGGATGACAATCTCATCGAGACCGAACCTCTCCGCCCCGTCGAGGCCGAGTGCATTGAGCGTCAAGAGCTGCGGGTCGCGCGCGGCCGACATGTCGATGAAGGCCACGAATTGACCCCGCTGATCGGCCGTCACTTCGGCGAGCGTTGCGCTGTCGGCGATCACGCGCACTTTCGAGCCGGGCTCTGCGCGGCCGGCGACGATGCCGGAGCCCTCCGGATCGATCCGCACCAAATCGAACCGCGGCGCGCGGAGGCTATCGACTGTCGCCACGGATGCAATCGGTTGCTCAGGCGCCTCTGTCGTCGGAAAACGCGCCGCCGGCGGATCAGCCGCCAGCGCATCGGGGACCCGCGTGGCCCGCGGTGGCGCAAGTGCTGCAACGTCAATGCCAGGGTCCACGGGGCGCTCGTCGGCGCTCAACGCCGGTCCCGGTGGCTGGCGCACAGGTGCCGGCGGCCCATCGGTCTTCGTCGATATCCGCGCCGACAGAACCGTGTCGGCACCGGCCAATCTGTCGGGAACGGCACTCTCGTTCGGTTGATCTCGATCCAAGACCGAGCCGATCAGGGGGCGCTCCTCCGTCTCGTCGGCGCCTAGGGTCATGTCCGTCACGATCGACAACGCTATCGGGGCAACCGCGAGTGCTACGTCGGCCTCGGTCTCCCCTGACGCCTGCCCCAGGGCCGAAATCGGGTCCCCGGCCTTCTCCGCTTGGAGCGCGCTCACCATAGACGGAAACGACCGTTCCGGTTCTTTTAGGGCATCCACGAGATCGGAAGCTGCCCCCGCCTCGGCCGCAGCAACGTCACTTTTGGCGATCGCGTTCGGCGACGAAGCCGCGTGTGGGCGATCCCCAGTCGCTCCCGGAGTGTCCGCGGTGTTGGGCGCACTCGCGGCTTCGACGGGCGCCTGGGCGCTCGGCACCGCTGTGTTTTCCGGCGCAATAGACGCGACCACGTCGGTCTGGCGCCAACCATAGGGATCGGTGAGGACCAGTCCGGACACCGCAACAAATGCCAGCGCCAGAGCGATCCCGGCGGCTTTCCGTCCCTTCCTTTCCGACTGATCCATGCCCACGCCGTCTCCCAGCGGTGTCCACTGGACAGGCTGCCCCCGCATCTGTCTCGCAGGGGGCAACCTGCCCGACTTGCGGGGGACTTTCAAGCCGCGTCAGACGCCTTTCCCGCGACCGACGCACGGCTGCACTGCGTGTCGCGTCAGGCGGGAAGACGGGAGGCGACGTTCTCCCAGTTCACCAGCTTCTCGAGGAAATTGTCGAGGTAGGCCGGGCGCTTGTTCCGGAAGTCGATGTAGTAGGAATGCTCCCACACATCGCAGCCGAGGAGCGCGGTCTGCCCGAAACAGAGCGGGTTCACCCCGTTTTCGGTCTTCGTGACCTTGAGCGTGCCGTCCGTGTCGACCACAAGCCAGCACCAGCCTGAGCCGAACTGCCCGGCGCCGGCCGCCTTGAACTGGTCTTTGAACGCATCAACGGAGCCGAAGGCGTCGGTGATCCGGCTTTCGAGCGCGGAGGGCATCGCGCTCCCGCCCGGGCCCATCATTTCCCAGAACTGGTTGTGGTTCCAGAACTGCGAAGCGTTGTTGAAGATCCCGTTTTGCGCGACAGCGGTGGGGTCATACGTGCCCGTGATAATCTCCTCGACCGACTTGGCCTCCCATTCGGTGCCGGTGATCGCCTTGTTGCCGTTGTCGACATAGGCTTTGTGGTGAATGTCGTGGTGAAACTCGAGCGTCTCTTTTGACATGCCAAGCGCGGCGAGCGCGTCATGTGCATAGGGAAGATCGGGAAGTTCGAAGGCCATGACTTTCTCCATAGGCTGTCGCGTGCGGCACCGGCGGCACTTGGCCGGAGATATAGGCAGCCGGCCATTTTGAAGAAAGGGTTAATGCGCGCATTCCTGCGCGAAGGTCGCAGGCGGGTCCCATGGTCCGCCTGCGGTCGAGGGCTCAGGTTGCGCGTCGCGGCGCGCGGAACCAGCCGAGCCGCTTAAAGATCAACCAGTCGAGGATGAGCGCCGCCACCAGCGAGATGCCGACAAGCGGCAGAAGGATCGACATCGTGATGATGAGCAGGATCATCCCGGTTCCGACCCGGTCGTTGGGTGCGGCCGGCACGCCGAGCGAGCCCGCGGGCCGGCGCATCCACCAAGCGACGAACCCCGACACGGCGAGTGTCACGCCAAGGATCGCAGCGATTGTGTTCTGGAGGACGTTGACCCACCCAAAGAGCTCACCCTGGTGGAACGAGATGCCGAGCGAGACAGCCTTTGCCACCGGCGGTTGGTCCGCGAAGTCGTGACGCTTCAGGACTTCGCCGGTGTACTGATCGACGACCAGCTCGGTCTGATCGTACCGGTTCACGCTCGCCGATCGGATCCAGTGCGCTCCTTCCGCGCTTCGCGCCGGCCGCATTTCGTAGGGAGCGAGCAGGCCCTCTGCACGTGCGACCTCGAACACCTGATCGAGAGGGATCGGTGTGCCTTCCGATGCAGTTGAGTCCGGCGCACCGCCGCCGAAACGCAGGCTTTTCGAATCCTGTCCCGTCTGGTCCTGGACGTATGAGAGCGTGCCACCTGCCACGTCTGTCCAGGGCAGCCCCGTGACGATGATCGGCACGATCAGCAGCGTTGCGAGGAACCCGGTGAAGAGGTGCGTCTCCCGCCACCAGCGCCGGCCGGTGCCCGACGGCAGCGCGAGCACTTTGGCCCACCCGCGCTGGCCGCGCGGCCACCAGAGGTAGATGCCCGTGGCGAACATCACGAGCGCCCAATGGGCGGCGAGTTCGACAAACTTCGTTCCGATGTCGCCGAGAAGGAGTTCGCCGTGGAACTTCCGCAGCACCCGCATCGCCATCGCGTCCCGCGGAACGACCCCCAGCACTTCGGCTGTGTAGGGGTTCACCCAGGCGATGGAGCGGACGCGATCCTCGGTGTCGAACTCGATCACCGTAGCGCGCCCTTCGCGGTCCTCGATGGTGACGCCACGCGTGCGGCGGAGGCCGGCCGCCTCGTCGACTGCGGCCAGCAGCGCCTCCGTCGGCGCCCGCTCCGGCCCGATCTCGACATTGAGGCGGTCGGCGTAGATGATTTCCTCAATCTGAGGTTTGTAGAGGTAGATGCCGCCGGTGAAGGCGAGCATCGCCATGAAGGGCAGCACGTAGAGTGCCGCGAGAAAATGCCATTTCCAAACGGTTCGGTAGAGCGAACTGCTCTGGCCCCGGTCCGCCTGGGCTGATTCCGAGATATCGGTCATGCCTTGAGGTCCTGTGCTGAGATCTGAGGGGGAGTGGGTCAGATCGAGCGGGGCGGCGCTCGGCTCGGACTGAGGCCGCGATAGGGTACGGGGCTGCGTGCCCATTGGGAGAGGCTCGGCGAGGCAGGACCCGGTGCCAGCGCAAGGCGCCGCCAGCTTCGGCTGAGTGCGGGTGTGGCGCTCGGCTCGACCAGGGTGCAATCATGCTCCCGGATCACTTCGACCGGTGCACCGTTCGGACCGAAGGTGATCCGAACAAGTTCGCCGCCAGTGCAGATCACAGCGCTGTGGAAGCCGGGCAGAACGCTGATCAAAGCGCCACTGGCCCGCGGGAGGAGGACACCCGCAAGCAAGACCGTGATCAAACAGATCCGTGCGAACGCCACCATTTCGGTAAGGTGCACACCGAATACGCGACCTGCCAAGGCCCGAGGAGCGCAGTCGCTAAAAGTCGCGGTATTTTGCGCGCCTCACGGGGCCTCTGCCGCTTCGCGCGCGGCCTCGAGCTCCAACCACTCTTCCTCCGCCGCGGAGAGCTTTTCCTGCCGCTCTGCCAGAGCCTTCGATGCTTTGGCGAACGTCTCGGGCGCCCGGGTGTAGAGGTCGGGATCGTCCAGAAGGCCCGTGAGTTTCGCAATCTCGGCTTCGAGACGCTCGATCTCCTGCGGCAGCGTGGCGAGGCGATGGGACGCCGTGAAACTCAGACCTTTGGATTGGCCCTTCTCAGCCGTTGAGGCGCGCTTCTTCGGTGCGCGCTTGGTGATCGGAGCGGGGTCGCTGGGCAGGATCCGGGCCACGTCGCTCCAGCCGCCCGCCTGCACGATCGTGCGCCCGCCCCCGATCATCGCGAGGGTCGTCGTCGCCACACGATCGATGAAGTCGCGGTCATGGCTGACCAGGAG
>JBCCWM010000209.1:0-7686 GCA_039193505.1 Pseudomonadota bacterium
CGCCGCCATGCATCCACATTGCGAACCCCGTAGACCAGGGTCACATCATGCCTTCCCGCCCCGGCCACAATCGCTTCCGCAACGGCTGCTGTTCGATGGTAGAGTGGATGCTTCGGCTGCGGGCGCGGCATCGGCCCGGCCAGCGCCTCGGCTGAGATCAGAAGGGTCTCGTCCGGCGCTGGCGCCAGCGCCTCCAACATCAGATCCATGCTGGTGCTGATCGAAATCGGGTGCGCGCGCGGGTCGTTCGTCGTCTGTCTCAGATCACGGAAGTCCGGATGGTCCTGCGGAACGACCCTGATCCCGTCCGGCAGGCGGCGTTCGTTCTCACGGAGAAGGGCCTGGAGACTTGTCGTCCCGGTCTTGTGAAACCCCGCATGAACGAGAAGGCGTGCCACGTCAGATGCGACGCTCCATCAGCTTCTTTTTGATCTCTGCGATGGACTTTGCGGGGTTCAGGCCCTTAGGGCAAGTCTTTGCGCAATTCATGATCGTGTGGCAGCGGTAAAGCTTGAACGGATCCTCGAGATCGTCGAGCCGTTCTCCCGTCGCCTCGTCGCGGCTGTCGACGATCCAGCGATGCGCGTGGAGGAGCGCCGCCGGCCCCAAATACCTGTCCCCGTTCCACCAATAGGACGGGCATGAGGTTGAGCAGCAGGCGCACATCACGCACTCATAGAGCCCGTCGAGCTCTTCCCGGTCCTCGACCGACTGGCGCCATTCCGCCGCCGGAGTGTTGGTTCTGGTTTCAAGCCACGGCATGATGCTGGCGTGCTGAGCGTAGAAATGCGTCAGATCTGGGATCAGATCCTTGATCACCGGCATGTGAGGCAGCGGATAGATCCGAACATCACCCCTCACCTCGTCCAAACCGCGGATGCAGGCGAGTGTGTTCGTCCCGTCAATATTCATCGCACAGGACCCGCAGATGCCCTCACGGCAGGAGCGACGGAAGGTCAGCGTGGGGTCGATCTCGTTTTTGATCTTGATCAGCGCGTCGAGGATCATCGGCCCGCAGGTGTCGAGATCCACGAAATAGGTGTCGAGACGCGGATTGGCCCCGTCATCGGGATTCCACCGGTAGATCTTGAACGTCCTCAGGTTGCTCGCGCCCTCGGGCATCGGCCATGTCTTGCCCACGGTGATGCGGGAGTTCTTGGGAAGAACCAGTTCGACCATTGCGTTGCCCTCAGTTGATCACAGACCCACGACGGATGCCGAGAACAGTGTCGACGCCGGTCTCTGTTACGCTCCGCCAGAGCGCGCCGGATCCCGTTTCGACCCGGATGCCGCACCCTGCGTCATACATTGGAATACCGGAAAGATCGCCCCGAAGATCGACCCATCCGAGCGACACTTCGTCCCGCTGCGGCGCCGGGATGGGTGAAGCCGCGCTCAGATCGCCACCTCGACCGACGACGGCCCGGATCTCAAACACAGTCCGCAGCCGCTCGGGGCGGTGCGGGTGTCCCTTCCCCGCACGCCGTGAACGCCGCTGCACGAGCACAGTTTCGTTGCTCGAAACAGGTTTGCGCCGGGGTGACGGAACAGAGCAAACATCCCTCGACAGGCGTGCATCGTGTTGCGGCGCACAGCCGTGCGTGTACGGGCCGGGATCTACGCTCGGAGCGACACAGGCCGTTGTCACGCCCGAGGCGGCGCGGCAATGCAGCCCGGCACCGAGGACGCGCACGGCCATGGGTCAGCCCTGACCGACGAAGTCCAGGAGTGTGCCGCCCTGTTGGATGAAGATGAGCGCGCTGCGCTTCTCGGCATCCGAGAGGCCGTTCCAGATCGACCGCTCCTCCGGGGTGAAGGTCACGGGCGCCGTCTCGGTGACCACGGCTGTCGAAATCCCGCCATCCGGGATGGCCATGCAGTTGCGGAAGGTCTCGGACACGTCCACGTCGCGGACAAACCCGTTGATGCTGGTCACTTCGACAAAGGCACCGCCCCGACCGCGCTCAAGCCGGGTGTCGGGGGAGGTGATCGCCGCCTCCGCTTGGAGAAAGCACTGCCGTTCTTTCTCGGAGGCAAAGGTGAAGGTTTCTTCCTCGCCGCAAGCGAGGAGCACGAGGGGGAGAAGGAACACCCAGCGCATCAGATGCTCACAAACTGCGTCAGGGTGCCGCCATTGGCAATGAACTCGCTCGCCGCAGTTTTGGCGTCCGGGGTCAGGGTCCGCCAGATCAGCCGCTCGTCGGCCGTGAGGCCTGGCGGCTCCGGAATGTCAGCGCCCGCCTGCGCCTGAGCGGTGGGCTCCGCTGCTGGAGCGGCAGGGTCGTCATAGGCCCCGCAGGCAGCGATCAAGCCAAGTGCAGGTAGAATGGTCAGTGTCCGGCGGAGCATAGCGGATCCTTTTTCTCTCGATCACCCCGGCGCAGGAGGGCACGGGCCACCCTGCGAAATCAACCGCTGGTCAGTAGACCCGCGCCTTCGGTGCGATCTTCTGAAGATCGATGCCGCCTTCGTTGTGCGACGTCAACGGGTCGAGGTGGACATCGCGGTAAGTCATCGTGACGACGTTCTTCTCGTTGATCCGCGCCAGCGAGTGCACACGCCAATTGACGTCATCGCGGTCGGGATGATCCTCCTGGGCGTGAGCACCCCGGCTTTCCTTGCGTGCTTCGGCGGAGACGACGGTGGTCAACGCGTTCGGCATGAGATTGTTGAGCTCAAGCGTCTCCATCAGGTCCGTGTTCCAGATGAGCGAGCGGTCGGTGACGGAGATGTCCTCCATCCCATCAGCCACTTTCTTCATCTTGCCGGCACCTTCTTTCAACGTCTCGTCGGTCCGGAAGACGGCGGCGTCCTTCTGCATGGTCTTCTGCATTTCGAGCCTGAGCTCGGCCGTCGGCGTCGCACCGGCGGCATGCCGCAGCACGTCGAAACGGTGCATGGCCTGGTCGACGGAGCGCTGGTTGAGCGGCCGGTTCGCCGCCTCGGGATCGACGACCTTGCCGGCACGGATGGCCGCGGCGCGGCCGAAGACCACGAGGTCAATCAGGGAGTTCGAGCCGAGCCGGTTCGCCCCGTGAACCGAGGCGCATCCCGCCTCGCCCACCGCCATCAGCCCCGGCAGAACGCGATCCTGGTCGTCCTCGGTCGGGTCGAGGACCTCGCCCCAGTAATTCGTCGGGATGCCGCCCATATTGTAGTGGACAGTTGGCAGAACCGGGATCGGCTCCTTCCGGACATCGACACCTGCAAAGATCCGAGCCGACTCGGCAATGCCGGGGAGCTTTGAGACGAACGTCTCGGGCGGCAAGTGGTCGAGATGGAGATTGATGTGATCGCCCTCGGCCCCGACACCCCTGCCATCGCGAATCTCCATCGTCATGCAACGAGAGACGACGTCACGGCTGGCAAGATCCTTGTAAGTCGGGGCATAGCGCTCCATGAACCGCTCCCCCTCGGAGTTCGTCAGATAGCCGCCCTCGCCCCGTGCGCCCTCGGTGATCAGGCAACCAGCGCCGTAAATGCCAGTGGGATGGAACTGCACGAACTCCATGTCCTGGAGCGCGAGGCCCTGGCGCGCCACCATCCCGCCGCCATCGCCCGTGCAGGTGTGCGCCGAGGTCGCCGAGAAGTAAGCTCGGCCGTAGCCACCTGTCGCCAACACCACCATCTTGGCATTGAACCGGTGGATCGTGCCGTCATCGAGTTTCCAGGCAATGACGCCCTGGCACTCGTTTTCCTCGGTCATGATCAGATCGAGGGCGAAGTACTCGATGAAAAACTCCGCATTGTTCTTAAGACTCTGGCCATAAAGCGTGTGGAGGATTGCGTGACCGGTCCGATCCGCCGCTGCACAGGTCCGTTGAACGGGCGGCCCTTCGCCAAACTGTGTGGTGTGTCCGCCAAACGGGCGCTGGTAGATCTTGCCTTCCTCCGTGCGGGAGAACGGAACGCCGTAATGCTCGAGCTCGTAGACCGCCTTCGGCGCCTCTCGGGCCAGATACTCCATCGCGTCGGTGTCGCCGAGCCAGTCCGAGCCCTTGACGGTGTCGTACATGTGCCACTGCCAGTTGTCGGGACCCATGTTCGAGAGGCTTGCCGCGATTCCACCCTGCGCGGCCACCGTATGGGAGCGGGTCGGAAACACCTTCGTCACGCAGGCCGTCCGCAACCCCTGCTCCGCCATGCCGAGCGTCGCGCGGAGGCCGGAGCCGCCGGCCCCGACAACAACGACGTCATAGGTGTGGTCGACTATCTCATAGGCGGACATCTGTGCGTTCCTTTCGATCAGAGCGCGAGGCGCGCGATCGCAAACACTGCGACGGCGGCAAGGGCATAGGAGATCATGGTCATCGCCAAGATCAGCGCCTCGCGCGCATAGCCTCGAACGTAGTCCTCGATCAGGACTTGCACGCCGTTCTTAAAGTGAATGAGGCTCGTGGCGATGAAGAGGGCCGCTACGATCGCCGGAAACGGGTTGGCGTAGTAGGCGACGACCTCCTCGTGGCTGCTGCCAAGGATCCGACCGAAGGTCAGGAGGAAGAATGGGGTCAGGATCGCAAGAGCCCATGACGTGACGGTCATGTTCCAGTGATGCTCGGTGCCGGACTTCGCCGACCCAAGACCGGCCGCGCGCTTGCGATCTGTCAAAAATGCCATGGCGCGCCTCAGACGATTAAAGCGGTGAGAAGAGTCAGGACGACCGACCCGCCCACACAGCCCCAGGCGAGCTTTTCCGCGATGCCGAGTTCAAACCCACGGCCGCTGTCCCAATAGAGGTGTCGAAGCCCCGCGAGGAAGTGGTACCAGAGCCCCCAGACCGACAGGAAAAGGACCACATCGCCGAACCAGGACGTCAGGAGACCGTCGGCAATCGCGAAGGCGCCGGGGGAGGTTGCGGCAGCAATGAACCACCAGACAATCAGCGCAGCCGTGACAAGCAACGCATTGCCCGTGATCCGGGTCAGGATCGACGTGACGCTCGTCCACTGCGGTCTGTATATGGTCAAATGAGGGGACAGCGGACGATTGCCCCGGTTGACGTCAGCCATGCACCTGCTCCTCACGGCAATCAGCCGTCTTTGATTGTAGAGTAAGAACATTCCTGAGACGTGGACACCCCCCTTGGCGGAGGCGGTTTGCCGCGGTTTCATTCGGCATTTTGCGGCAAACCGTCGACAATATCGTAGTAGTCGCCCTTGTGCGCGACAAAGATGTGGCGCGTCAGGCGCGTCTGCGTCGGCCCGTCGAACGCGCCCATCGCAACGGCAATCCAATCCCTGTGCGGCGGATCGAAGAACAGAGGGGCGCCACAGGTTGAGCAAAAGCCGCGCCGGACCTTCTCCGACGTCCAGTACCAGGTGATCGCATCTTGGCCGATGATGCGGATCCGGTCGCGCGGCACATCCGCTGACGCCTCATAGTGGCCGGAGGCCTTCCGGCAGACCGAGCAATGGCAGGCCGTCGGCGCCGGCAGCTTGCCGTCAACCTCGAAGCGGACGGCGCCGCAGTGACATGAGCCGGTGAGCATATGTTATCTCCTCGCGGCCTCCCTACACTGAGAGGCTGGAATGTGCCAGCCGGCCCAGTCCGAGCAATCCGACCGTCGGCCAACTCCGCGATTGCCGCCCCCCTCAAAGCCGGGACGGCGGGCTCGACCGCCAATCCCTTTTCTCATTGGCCGCCGATCAGAAACCACATGAGACGAAAACCCGAACCCAACGTGCCACGCGCAAGTTCGGCACCAGGGCGGTGATCGAAGTTCGGTCCGCGCAGCTCCGTCAGCCGGTTCGATCTCGGTCAGCCAACGCTAGTGCGTCGCGGGCGCCAGCCAGCACACGCTGCCGGCCCGCGTCACATGTCTGCCAGCAGCCCGAAACCACCCTTCAGCGACGACCTCGATCTGCCTAGGAGAACCATACAGCCGATGACAGCCGGGTGTTCTTCGGGACTGACCGCCGGCCCAAAGTGCTCTGCAGCATCGCAGCACTACAGCCTGTGCCCGAAAACTGGCGACGTCCGGAGGCGCTTCAGCGGCGCGGACCCGCCTGAAACCGTCAGGCCCGCCGCAGGCCAAGAGGGCTGACTGCGGGCTGGACAACACAATGCACACCGATCGGCGCGGTCCGTCCGTCGCTCAATCGGAACGGCCCGTCCGCGGTGGTCCTGGCGCTCACCGCCCCCTCATCGGCGCGGAACAAAGACCCAGTGGTCGAAATCAAGAAGAACGTGACCAAAGTAGGCGCCGCTCTCGTCACGCAGTGCGCCAGCCCGTCCCGGCTCCGACGTGGCCACAAGGCGCAGGCGAAGCGCTCCGAGGCCGGGATGGCTGGTCGCGGCGGCATCCAAAACTTCGGACCATGCAAAGAGGGTTATGCCCGCAAAGCAAGGATTTACATGCGTGCCGGCGTTGATCGCGGCGAGGCCAACCGAGGCCTCAAGCCCGTTGAACGCCAGCGCACGGGCGTGGCTGAGGACATGGCCGCCATAGACAAGCCGCCGCCCGTCCTCGCGAAGGGTTCCGTCGAAATGCACGCGCGCGGTGTTCTGCCAGAGCCGCGTCGCCATCATGTGCTCGGCCTCCTCGACGGTCGTTCCGAGACTGTGATCAATCACCTCACCGGGCGCGTAATCCTCAAAAAAACGCGTGCCGCCCGCGAGCGGGAGATCGAAGCCCGCACGCTCAAATCCTGTCGGCGGCACGAGATCCTCCGGCGCCACCCTCACCGCCAGTGTTGGGACCTGTGCGGCCGGCGGCGGCGCGCCCGGATCGCGTTTCCGAACGAGGACCCAGCGGACGTAGCTTAGGAGAAGGGCGCCGGTCTCGTCCCGGCCCTCGGTGCGCACCCATACGATGCCGGTTTTGCCGGAGGAGGTTTCCTTCACCCCGATCACCTCCGACCGAGCGGCAAGGGTGGCCCCAGGGTAAGCCGGCGCAAGGAAGCGCCCCTCCGCATAACCGAGATTGGCCACGGCGTTGAGTGAGACGTCAGGCACCGATTTGCCGAAAACTGTGTGAAAGACGATCAGATCGTCGAGAGGCGACCGCCCCAACCCTGCGGCCTTTGCAAACGCGTCGGAGGAGTGCATGGCGCTGCGGCCACCGTAGAGTGCTTGGTAGAGCGCGCGGTCCCCCTCCGTCAGGGTTCGCGGCGTGGCATGGGTCAGGATGAGGCCAGGAGAGTAGTCCTCGAAGAACCGCCCGCCGGGCGCGGCGGTCGTCATTGCTCCCCCAAGCGGGCGGCTGGATCATAGGGGGCGTCGGTCTCTTTAGTGACCGCCTGGGCGCAGCGCATCACGCCCGCGGCCGCATCCCAGGCATAGGCCGGACTGCCGTGGAGCCGCCAGCCCGCGGCAAGCGCTGCGGAGACCTTGTGACAGAAGGCGGAGCTGTCTTCCCCCGTCAGAAGCCGATAGAGCATTGCCATCAGCCGAAGGGCCAGACGCCGAGCCAGGTGTGGATCCCGGCGACGACCGCGTAGAGCGCGAGAGTGATCAAGACAAGGCGGACATCGCCCATGATCGAGCCCGGCACCGGACGAACCCAGGCGTCCTCCCGCATATTGATGAGGACGATCGAGGCCACAGCCCAGAGGAGAAGGCCGCCAAACATGACGACCGAGGCGGTGTCACCGTTCACGATCAAATGCGCGACCGTCCAGGTCGCGAAGCCAAGGAGCATCGGGTGGCGAAAAAAGCTCCGCGCGCGCCCTTTGGAGTTCGCGAGGC
>JBCCWM010000210.1:0-7613 GCA_039193505.1 Pseudomonadota bacterium
AAGACAAGGGTATTCGACCCTGCATCCCCGGAAGAAAGACCCGCGGCAAGGCCGTCCGATACGACAAACGTCGATACAAGCGGCGCAACCGCATCGAAATCATGTTCGGCAGGCTCAAGGACTGGCGCCGGATCGCGACCCACTACGACAGATGCCCCAAGGTCTTCCTGTCAGCAATCGCCTTGGCCGCCGCCGTCATCTTCTGGCTTTGACAATCAATGAGTCTGGACCCTAGTCGCGGAGCGGCGGGATGTGGTCGCGGTTGAGGCATTTTTGAGAGAGGCATCGTCGCGCACTGCAAAGACCGTCTGGGCAAGGGCGGTTTCGGCCGCGCGCTGCGGCAGATCGCTGTGGCGGGGGACGGTGTCGCGTTCGGTCATGCGCGTGGCGGTCCTTGCGCGGCGGTCAAGGCGCGCGGGGTCGCCAGGCGGTGCAGGGCCAGCGCCAGAGTGGCGAGGAGGGCGGCGACGAGGAACGTGCCGGTCATACCCGCCCTCGGATCGGGGAAGGTCTGGAACAATGCTGCCATCGCGCCCGCGCCGAGGACGAAGCCGAGATTGCGCGAGAGCGTGAGGAGGCCAGAGATCCGCCCGCGCTCCGCCTTGGGCGCGCGGGTCAGAAGGGACGTGTTCAGCGCTGCAAGAAACAGCTGATAGCCCGGCGTCAGCGTGACGAAGCCGAGCAGGAACCCGGCCGTGCCAAGGGCGAGCGGCAGTCCGGCAAGTCCTGCCGTCCCCGCGATCATGACGACAAGGCCGAGGGAGAGCGCCCGGTCGGCGTCCAACCGCTCCGTCACCCGGCCCGCGGGCCAGCCGCTGAGTGCTGCCATGATGGGGCCGGCGGACATTGCAAGACCCATCTTTGCCGGCGAGAGGCCGAGGCCCGAGGTCAGAAAGAACGGCCCCACGACCAGCATCCCCATCATGATCGCGGAAACGGCGAGGGTCATCGTCAGGCCGACGCCCGCCTCGGTCAGAAGCGCGAGGGGGATCATTGGCGCCGGCGCCCGCCGCTCCGCCGCGACGAGGGCGGCAAGGCCGAGGAGCACGACCAGGGCCAGCTCGCTGTCGAGTCCCCGCCGCCCGGGGCCTCGATCAACAGAACGAGCGCCCCGAGGGTCGCCGCGAGGAGCAGGGACCCCGCGACATCCAAGGGGGCGCGGAGAGCACGGCGCCCGTCTGCCGGCATCCGGGCGATCAGAAGGACCGCTGCCAGCGCCAGGAACACCGCGCGCCAGTCGAAGGCGGCAATCAGCGCGCCGTCCAGCGCAGGGCCAGGCGCGGTGCCGACGGCCGTCGCCGACCCGATCAGCCCCATCGCGCGCCCGACCCGCCCCGCGCGCGCCAGATCGCAGGCGAGCGCGAGGGGCAGCGAGATCGTCGCCCCCGCACCGAGGCCCTGCACTGCGCGGGCAAGGATCAGCGACCGGAGGCTCTCGGCCCCGCTGGCCCAGAGGGAGGCCAGAATGAAGGCCAAGATTCCCAGCAGCAGCGCCCGCCGCCGCTCGAACACATCGCCCGCGCGGCCGAGCGGCACCGCCCCCACCGTTGTGGCGAGGATGTAGAACGAGACGACAAGCCCCGTCCCGCCCCCGTGGACGGTGCTGAGGCTCGGCAGCGCCACGGCGGCGATTCTGATCCCCAGGGACGCACTCATCACTGACAAACCAAGCCCGACCATCGTTCCCTCTCCCGTGTCGCTTCGGGATCGAGACGCTACGACTTGAAGCTCGCTTTAGGTCAAGGGGAACCGTGCTGGACATCGATGAGGTCTCAGAGCGGTTGGGCGTGCCGCCTTCCGCGCTCCGCCGCTACGAGAAACTGGGCCTCATCGCGTCGGTCAGCAGGAAGGGCCTGCGCCGCCAGTAATAGCCCGACATTCTGATGAAGCTGGCGCTGATCTCCATGGGCAAGGCCGCGGGCTTCTCGCTGCGCGAGATCGCCGGGATCTTCGGGCGCGACCGCGCCTGGACCGTGCCGCGCGCGGCCATCGCCGCGCGGGCGGACGCGGTGGAGCGGGAGCGGGATCGGCTGGAGGTGCTGGCGCGCCTCCTCCGCCACGTGGCGGCCTGCCCGGCGGACAACCACCTCGACTGCCCACGATTTCGCAAGCTCCTGCGTGTCGTCGGCGATCAGCGGCCAAAGACGTCCAGGATGTAGACCGCTGTCAGGATCAGCCCGAAGGCGATGACCGCCGAGCGGAGCAGCCGCTGATTTACGCGTTTTGCAATGCGCCCGCCGAGATAGCCGCCCATGGTGCTGCCCGCCATCATCGTCAGCGCCTCAGGCCAGGCGATCAGCCCGCCGAGGCCGAAGACTGCTATGCTGACCAGAACGAACCCGGTGGCCGTTAGGTTCTTGATCGCATTGGCGGTGTGGAAATCCTCGTAGCCCAGGATCTGCGCGATGCCGAGCAGGATGATCCCGAGACCCGCCCCAAAGTAGCCGCCATAGATCGAGGTGAGGAACAGGGCGGCGAAGGCAATGTGCGCCCCCCGCGCCTCTCCCGCCAGGGCGATCAGCCCTGCGCGCAGCCTGTCGCCGAAGGCGAAGAGGAGGGTTGCGAGGAGGAGGAGAAAGGGGATCAGCACGCGGAAGAGCGCGGGGTCGGAGATGAGGAGCAGGGCCGATCCCGCCGCAGCACCGAGGCAGGAGGTGCCGAGGATCGGGAGGAGGGCGCGCCCGACGGCGCGAAGCTCTGGCCCGTAGGCGGGCAAGGCGGCAAGGTTGGCGGGGAAGAGCGCCACGAAGTTTGTGGCATTGGCAACCATGGGCGACAGGCCCAGCGCCATCAGCGCCGGAAAGGAAAAGAGCGTGGCGCCCCCGGCAATCGCGTTCCAGATGCCGGCCAAAAGGCCCACAGTCACCAGCAGCATCGCGTCCATGTCGCCCTCCTTTCTCGCGCAGATTAGGAGCGACGCTTGATCGGAAAAAACGAAAAGTATAGAACGCTAGCATCGATGGAACCGAACGGACGCGTCACCAGCGACCGGCTGCGCAGCTTCGTCGCCATTGCCGAGTGTCAGAACCTGACGCTGGCGGCGGGGCAGCTCAACCGGACGCAATCCGCCATCAGCGCGCAACTCAAGGCGCTGGAGGACGGGCTTGGCGTGCGGCTCTTCGAGCGAGGTGCCAAGGGCATGCGCTTGACGGCGGAGGGGGAGCGGTTGCTGCCCCGCGCCCGCGCGGTGGTGCGGGAGGTGACGGGGCTCGCCCAGCTCTTTGCCGATCCGCTTGAGGGCCAGATCCATGTGGGCATTCCGGACGATTTCGAAGACGGGCGGCTCGAGCATGTCCTCGCCGATTTCGCAGCGAGCCATCCCGGCGTGGAGGTGCGCGTTGCCTCCGGTTGCACGGCCTCCTACCCGCGCCAGATCGCGGAAGGGCGGCTCGATCTCGCCGTCCAATCCCTCCCGGCTCCGACGGAGGGCCGCGTCATTGCGACCGAGCCCATCCTTTGGGCCGCCGGGCCCGGTTGCAACCTCGGCGCACCGCTGCCGCTTGCCGTGCTCGACCGCGCCTGCTGGTGGCGGCGGCTGCCGGAGGATGCGCTCGGGCAGGCAGGCCGCCCCTTCCGCCCCGCCTTTGTCAGCGCGAGCTTTGCCAGCGTCCGCGCCGCCATCTCCGCAGGTCTCGCCGTCGGCATTCTGCCCGCTCATCTTCACCGACAGCCGCCGATGCGTGTACTTGGGGCCAAAGAGGGCTTCCCGCCCCTCCCGGATCTCTGTCAAACGCTTCTGGTCCGGCCCGGCGCGCAACCCGACCTCACCCAGGCGCTCAAAACCGCCCTCCTCCGCCACGCGCCACCGACACCCGGTCGCTCAGGCCCTTCGACTGCCGTGTCGCGGTGAAGAGAGCGTCGTCCGAGCAGATGGACGCGGAGTGGTCTCCCGTCTGGGCCTGTTCACTTTGTCTGCTGGAGGAGGCTGGAGGATATGTCGAGAGGGCACGCGCTCGATCTCCGCGTCCTTGCCGCCGCTCACATCGCTGCGGTCGGGACGCGGAGTGTCAATGTGATGTCCGTCTGCGGAGGCCGTTGGCGCCCTCGATCGCGGGATGTCGCGGATCCCTGTCCGAAGGCCCTTTGCGGTGACGGCCAACGGGCCGAACCGGAGCCCATTTGGGCGCGACCCTGGCCCGCTGCTGGTGACCCCTGACATGACCCTCCGGGAGCCGCGACAAACCGGCGCTGGACCCAGCGGCACCGTCGACTTCGGCAAGCGACAGCACTGTTCCGCACGCCGCCGAACGAGGCACAACAAAAGACGGGCCTGCGCGAAGGGCTGCCCGGGCGCGCTGCGCCTCTTTCGATATCGGGCCCGCTCTCAGCCCGACCGATGTGTTTTCATTGACGGAAACCGGATCAAAGCTTGAACAGTCAGGACCCACGCGTTCGCATCGCCATTTGGGAGACGTCGAGCCCATACCGGGTCCATCGATGCGATGGATCTCATCCGATCCGCCTGAGGGTTTTAGGCGTTCGCGCACTCTTCGATCTTGCCTTGCAGGCTGTTTGGCCGGAACGGAAGGCGAGACAGACGATCCGGAGGATCGGAGCGGTGGCGCGGCGCACCGTGCAGAGGCTGGCGACGCAGGAGATCCCGCCGCGCCATTGGGCGGACGGCTCGGCGCGGGTGACTTTGGCGGGCAGGGGCCGCGGGGCTCAGCGGGCCGGTGGCGGGCGATCTCTCCGAGAGCGACCTGGGGCAGGGGCCGTATCCCCGAGCGACCGGCATCCGTGACCGCGTCCCGCAGACGGACCGGGCCCGTGGCCATGGCACGTCTCTTGCGATGGGCCTGAAACTGGCCCTGCTCTGGGAAGACCACCGCAGCGCTCTCCACCCCGACGGCTACCGCCTGTCTTGCGAGTACGGCGGTTCGCTTATGAGGCATCGGCGAGGGTCGATTGTCGACAGAGCTGGCGCCCCATCGATGTCTTTCCCCCGAGACCAGAGAGGGGCGTGCCGGTCAACTTTGCGCCGCCTTGGGCGGGTTAAACGAAACATCTGTCGAGGCGAGCCGGTCGCGAAGCTGCGGCAATGGATCGAGTCCGATCTCCGCGCCTTGGCGGCTTGCGGCGGCATCCCGGGCCCGATCGCCTCGGACAGTCTCGAGGCGGGGGCGCGACGGCCTGCATCCACGACCGGGCGATCAACCGCACTTGCGCTGAAAAGGCGGCGTACTTCGACACTGCGGTCGCGCCGGGCACGCCACATCCAGGGTCGAGGCCACCCTGCTGCTGAAGAGCGCTGTGTGAATGGCGTGCTGCTCCCCATGTGCACCGTGGGTGTGAGGGCGCGGCTTTGGCACTGAAGGTGC
This sequence comes from Pseudomonadota bacterium, assembly GCA_039193505.1. Taxonomy (GTDB): domain Bacteria; phylum Pseudomonadota; class Alphaproteobacteria; order Rhodobacterales; family Rhodobacteraceae; genus Algicella. The sequence goes on from JBCCWM010000210.1 coordinate 5,319, forward strand.
AAGGACCTCGTCGCGAACGGGGCGCTGTGAGACCGGCACAGCGGCACTGCCGCCCGGCTTCTCGGCGGCCCCGCCGGATCCGTTCGAACGCCTCGGCAGGCCCGCGCTGCGGCCGTTTCCGGCCGAGACGTGTCTCTGCGTCGACACGAGGCCGGGTCGGGCCGGTCTCGACGATGGCGGGCAGCCTGGCCCCTCCGTCCCGCATCAACGTCTGCGCCAGAGGGTCTGGGGTCGGATCGCCTACAGCATGGTCGAGAACTGGCTTCAAAGTCAGGGAGTTGCCGCTTTCGCCCGCACTTCCAGCACTTGATCCTCGCGATCACTCACTCTGATCCGTCGCGCCAGAGGTACGCCCTCAATACGTGGCCCGTCTTAGGCGAAACGCGCCGACTGCGTCCGGCAACGAGGAGACAGCATGCTCGATCATCCGACACAGGGTCAGCTCGAGGCGCTGACGCTCGATGGGGCGGATCAGGCGATCCTCCTCCTGGGCGCGTTGCAGGACCGACACGGCAGCGCCGACCCGCATCCGCCGAATGGATCGCCTCCGGATAGATTTCGGGATGGCCGCGAGACCAAACGCGTCGCTAGCCGCATGCGCAAGTCCCGGCTGCACCGTGCCGACGTCTGCCCGGAGACGGTCGAAGACCGTGCTCGGCGGGGTTTGGACAACACTCTGTTCCAGTCTCAGCACTCCGAGCCAAAAGATGACAGTCGCTGCGATGCAGATTGCGGGTATGACCGAGTGCGCACATCGGTTGATGTTCGCCGCCACCCCTTGAGCTCGCCGAACGTTCGTTCGGTCAGAGCGCGGTGATTTTGGCAGTCCCGATCGTGTTCCACCGGCCGTTTGCGCGTCGCGGCTGTCCAACGCGGCGCGGACCCAATCGGCGTCGCAGCCTCGATCCGCGATCGGAGCATCGGCGTCCGGAGAGGCGGGCACCGGAGTCGCCGCGCCCTGGTAGTCGCTCATCTTTCCTTCGGCGATCAGCGCAATCAAAGGCTTGCCGTTGCCATCGCACACCTCGTGCGGTTTCGAGTTCAAGCCGCCGATAGAGCGGGCATGGCCCCCTTTTCGGGCAAGCTCGCCGCCGTGCGGTGCGCTTTAAAATGGTGATCGGGCTCTCTCGAGCGCATGGCGTTCGACCGATCAGCGCCGATCAGCCCCGTCTCCGGTGCCCCGCTCATGCCCGCCAACTCAGCGAAGATGCGGTCGACGACCCCCGCCTGGCTCCGGCGGATGAAGCGGCTCTAAAGCGTCGGCTGCAGCGCCTGGGCGCATCGCGCCACGTCACCTCATAGCGGATGACATGGACACTGCAGCTGATCACCCGGCGATCGTCAACCCGCGACACTCCACCCGGTTTTTTTGGCAGAGACGGCCGACTGCGAGCGAACCGGTCATCGTTTAGCCAGAAGGGACTTGCAGACACGGAAAACTCCCACAGGACGGGCGTTGGAAACACATATCGGACACAATGTGGATCCTGAGCATGCAAGCTCTTTGCCGGCTGATGGATCGCCGATAAGATCTCCGCATCATAGCCGTCGGCTTTGGGAGGGAAAAACCGGGCTCGCCGGTACGTTCACTTTGGCCGCCCGCCGCGCTCCAAATGACGCTTGGTATGGATCGTCGACGAACTCGCGTTGGCCCATGGCGCCGGGCGTGGCCCTGGGTCCTTCCGAAGCCTGACCGAGACTGAGCTCCTGATCCTCGTAGACTGGGACGCGGATCGGCGCACCGCCGGCCTGCGCCGCGAGTGCCAGCCACTGGCCGAGGACCGATGTCAAGCTGGATCGACGATCTTCACCAGGCAGATCTCGACATGACGCGACTTCATTGTCGACCGCGCCATTGGCGACACCATCCCGGTCCACACGGCCCACGGCCTCGAACTCAGCGGCTTATCGCTGCAAGAGACCAGCCCCAACCGAGCCTACTCCCGACATCGACACCCGCACGCTCTGACGCAGCACAGCACATGTGGGCGGGCGAAGCGGAAGGGGCACCGGTCGCTTGAGCCGCACGGGCCGTTTTGGGTCCAACTCCGACGTGCGGGGCTTTTACGTGATGACGAAACACCGATGATCGATGCCGTGGAGCACGGGGCGGTGCACCTTTCAAGAAAGAGATATCCCCAGACGCATCGGGCGCACCGAAGGCGGCCTGGCCGCCAGGCATCGTACCCTCGCAAGACGCTGGGCCGTTCTGTGACGACGTGGCCGAGCGAGGGCCGGACCGGTGACTGTGTCAGGGCGGCGGTTCTTTGCCTGCTCCTGCCGCCCGGCGTTTGA
>JBCCWM010000211.1:0-7578 GCA_039193505.1 Pseudomonadota bacterium
GTATTGGCTCACGCTGGCCCCACGGGCGAGGGTCGGCAACCCAGCCAGTCCCTCAAGACGGATGCCGTCGCGCGTCGCATCGATCTCGACCGAGCCGGCGACAAACGCACGACCGAGAAGCGCCGCAATGCGCGCGTGCGCACCCGGAGCGGGGTCAAGCCTCAGAAGCGTTCGCCCGTCCCCGTCACCGCACTCATGGACCTCAACCGCGACGTCAGGGGCCGCGGCCGCAAGACGGCGCACGGCCTCGAGGATCGCCTGGAGTTCCGCCCGGTCGCTTTTGAGAAACTTGAGCCGGGCGGGTGTCGCCGAGAAGAGCCCCTCGACACACACCTCCGTCCCGCGTGCCCGTGCCGCCGGGTACGGACGGCCGAGATGCCCTTGGCGGCATCGGATCGCAGCCGCTTCGGCCGCGCCGACAGCGCGGGAGGTCAATGTGACCTCGGCAACCGCCCCAAGAGATGCCAGCGCCTCACCCCGAAACCCGAAGGCCCGGATGTCGAAAATGTCGCCGGGGTCGAGCTTTGACGTGGCGTGCCGGGCGAAGGCGAGCGCCAAGTCCTCCGCCGGGATCCCCTGACCGTCATCGCTGACACGGATGAGACGCCGGCCGGCCTCAGCAATCGTAATCTCAATCCGCCGCGCGCCGGCGTCGAGCGCGTTTTCCATCAGTTCTTTGACGGCGGAAGCCGGACGCTCAACCACTTCGCCCGCAGCAATCCGGTTCGCGGCCTCTTCCGGCAACAGACGGATCCGCCCGGATGGTGGAGACCTCTCGATGTTGGGCTCAAGCGCGTTCATGCCACAAGGGATAGCATGTGCAGCGGCGCGGCGGAAGGCCCAGTCACTCCGTTCGGGTCAAACCCTCCGGCTGACCCACGATCACAAAGCGCAGCGCATCGGGCCGGTACAGCGCGCGGGCGGCCGCGTTCACCTCCTCGAGCGTCAGAGCCTCGACGAGAGCGTTGCGCCGATCCGGATAGTCGATTGGCAGCCCAGCGCGCTGGAGGCCGACAAGCGACCCCGCGATCGCCCCGTTCGATGTGAACCGAAGGGCGTAGGCGCCGGTCAGGTAACGCTTCGCCTCGTCGAGCTCGTCTGCCGTGATGCCATCCTGCCCGGCGCGCGTCCATTCCTCCTCCACAAGCCGGACCACTTCCGCGATGCGGTCGTTGGCGCTCGACACCGAACCCAGGATCAGCGCCGCCTGGTCGCGCGGAGAGAGCGCTGTGGAGATGCTGTAGGTGAGCCCACGGGCCTCGCGGATGTCTTCCGCAAGGCGCGAGCCGAAGCCGCCACCGCCGATCACTGTGTTGGCCACGAAGGCCGCGAGGAACGCGGGATCGTCGCGCGCCGGCCCTTCGTGGCCGAAGACGGCAATGGATTGCGGCACATCGAATGGGATGATCAGGGGCGCGCCGCCCTCCTGCACGTCCGCCGGCTCCGGCAGCGGCGGACCCGCCTCGGGCAGCCCGGCGAGCAGACGATCGATCAAGGGACCCGCCTCCTCGGGACGGATGTCACCCACGACGGCGGCCGTGACGCGGCCACGGACCAGCGTCCGCGCGTGCTGCAGGCGGAGGTCGTCGACCGTGATGGCAGACACGCTTGACCGGGTGCCATCGCTCGGGCGCGCATAGACGTGGCCGGCAAAGAATGTCTCGGATAGCGCGCGCCCTGCGAGCGCTCTCGGATTGCGGGTGTCGGAGTCGATGGCGGAGAGGAGCTGCGTCCGCACGCGGTCCACTGCCGGCGGGTCGAACCTCGGGCGCGCGATTGCGCTCGCCAGAAGCGCGACGCTCTCGTCGAGCGTCTCGCTCAAGACGGAGGCCGACACGGAAACGCTGTCCTTGTCATTGCGAAATCCGAAGCGCGCCGCAAGATCCTGGCGGGCCTCCGCGAAGGCGAGCGCATCCTGCTCGCCCGCCCCCTCCGCGAGGAGACCAACCATCATGGTGGTCAGGCCCTCGCGCCCGTCCGGATCAAGGCGCGAGCCTCCCTCAAAATTGAGCTCCAGCGAAACGATCGGGATTTCCGGCGCGTCGACCACCCAGACGCGGGTGCCCTCGGGACTGATCACCTCGACAATGTCCATCGCCGCAAGGGGTTGGGCAAAGACGATAAGGCAGAGAAGCGTCCGGATCATCCTGCAGATCCCTCCCGATCCTCGGGCGTGCGCATCAGATACCCGGTCACAGAACGGCGGAGGTCAAAGACCGCCTCGGCCGCCGCCGCAACATCCTCGACTGTCACGCGCTCAAGCGCAGCGGGCCAGTCCGCCACGTCCTCAACGGTCAGACCCATCGTCAACGCACGCCCATAGCGGCCCGCCCGGGCCCGTTGGCTGTCGAGCGCAAAGATCTCCGCCGCCCTGAGCTGGCCTTTGATCCGGGCAAGACGTTCGGGATCCGGCCCCGCATCGATGAAGTCCTGAACGGCCGCATCGAGCGCCGCCTCAGCCTCGACAAGGCTCAGCCCCGGTTGCGGAACGATGTAGACACCGAATGTCGTCTCATCGAGGGCGAGCGGCGAATAGAACGCCCCGACATCGAGGGCCGTTTCCGTGTCGAGCGTCAGCGTTCGCTGGAGGTGGCTGGTGATCCCACCGCCGAGAAGGCTCGCGAGGATCTGGAGGGCGGCGGCAGTGTCCTGGTCGCCGGTTGCGCGCGACGGCGCCAGGTAGCTCCGGATCACATAGGGCTGGCGGACCCGGGGATCGATGAACTCAAGGCGCCGTGCCGACCTCTGCGGCGGCTCAGACGGGCGGACACGCGGCGGAAGGTCAGACGGCGGCAGCGGGCCGTAATGCCTCGCCGCCAGAGCCTCGACCTCCCCGGGGTCGACGTCGCCCGCGACAACGAGAATGGCGTTGTTCGGTGCATAGTGGAGGTCGTAGAACGCCAGCGCATCCTCGCGTGTCAGCCGCTCCATTTCGTGGCGCCAGCCGATGATCGGCCTGCCATAGGGGTGGTTCAGATATTGAGCCGCGCGGCGCTCTTCCCCAAAAAGGGCGGCAGGGTCGTTGTCGACCCTTTGGTTCCGCTCCTCGATGATCACATCGCGCTCGGGTTGGATCACGGCGGGGTCGAGCCGCAGATCCGCCATCCGGTCGGCCTCGAGTTGCATCATCAGCTCCAGCCGCTCGGACCCTATGCGCTGAAAGTATCCCGTGAAATCATAGGATGTGAACGCGTTGTCCTGGCCCCCGTTGTCCGCGATGATCCGGCTGAACTCCCCCTGCGAGAGCTCGTCCGTGCCTGTGAACATCAAATGTTCGAGGAAATGGGCAATGCCGGACTTACCGGGCGGCTCATCGGCCGAACCGACCCGGTACCAGACCATGTGAGTGACCACGGGCGCGCGGCTGTCGACGATGACGACGCCTTGGAGACCGTTCTCGAGCGTGAATGTGGTCACGCTGGGTTCTGCGCCCCGCGCGAGGGGCGCTGCGAAGAGGGCAAGTATCAGGGCAAAGATGCGCATCGGCAACCTCCGGTTGACGTTGCAAATAGGCGCTTGGGGGCCAAGCGCAACCTATTCCGCGGGCGCCGGCAGCGGCGGCACAAGAATGCCGAGCCGGATCAGTCGTTCGTACTCCGCCTCCGCGTCGAGAAGCTGGTCGTCATAGATCTCGAGCTCGGTGTTGACGCCAGCGAGCCGTTCAAGGAGGAGCCCACGGTTCTGATCCCGAAACTCGGTGTCCTCCTCCGCCAGATCGGCGCGGATCGTAGGCGACACCCCGGCGGCCCCGACGGCGGCCAGAAGCGCCCCATCGCTCTGAGCGGGCGCGGCGCGCACCGGGCGGCCGGACAACGCCTCGAGAACTTCGGCCTCCGGGTCAATATCACCGCGATTGGGCGCACCTGGGATCGGCGGGGGCAGCGCCGAGAGATCCTCCGGCAACTGCAATGGATTTTGCGGCAGCACCCGAAACTCATCCGGAGCATTGATCGTCCGCGCGGCCACACGCTCCGCAAAGCTGGTCTCATCGCCGTTCCCGCAGGCGGTGACGGTTGCAAGCGCAAGGAGGACAAGACACCGGATCATGCCACGCGTTCTATCCTGCCGCGACACGGGCGTCACGCCTGCTTTTTGTCTGTGGGGCCCGCAAACAGGACCAAGCCGAGCGCGCCAACGAAGATTGCGATGTCGGCTACGTTGAACGCGTAGGGGTTTCGGATACCGCAACAGGACATGTTGAGAAAATCCGCAACTGCGCCGTAGACAATCCGGTCCCACACATTGCCGAGCGCTCCGCCCACGACCACACCGGCGAGGATCGGCACCCGCCACCCGCCCGTCCGGAGCGCCCAAACCGTCAACACTGCCGAGATCACGAGCGCAACAGCGATCAAAATCCACCGCATCGCGTCCACCTCTGACCCGAAGAGGCCGAAATTGATGCCCGTGTTCCAGGCCATGCGAAACTGGAGGTAGGGCGGCAGCACCAGGATCTCTCCATCCGGCTCGGTGAGGAGGCCGAGCTCGTAGAGAACGACATGTTTGCTGGCTTGATCCAGGATCAGAATTGTCAGCAGGGCACCGAGAAAACGTCCCATCTCAGTGGCGGAAGTGGCGCATGCCGGTGAACACCATCGCCATGCCCGCGGCATCCGCCGCCGCGATCACCTCAGCGTCGCGTTTCGACCCGCCCGGTTGGATCACCGCCACCACACCCGCGTCCCGCGCGGCCTCGAGCCCATCAGCAAACGGGAAAAAGGCGTCCGAGGCCAACACGCTGCCGGCTGTGGCCCGCTCCAGCCCCGAGATCTGCTCCCTCTGGGAGGCCTTTGCGGCGGCGAGGCGCACACTGTCGACCCGGCTCATCTGCCCGGCCCCGATCCCGATCGTGGCACCGTCCTTTGCAAAGACGACCGCGTTCGACTTGACATGTTTGACCACGCGCCAGGCAAATCGAAGGTCGGCCATCTCGGTGTCGGTCGGCGCGCGGGCAGAGACCACCTCGAGCTTTGCCGCATCGAGGGTGCCTGCATCGCTATCCTGGAGAAGAAGCCCGCCGCCAACGCTTCGAAAGCTCCGCCCGGGCGCGCTCGGGTCCGGCAGACCGTCGGTCACCAACACGCGGAGCGCCGATTCTTTGGCCAGCCGTGCCAGTGCGTCCTCAGCCACTTCCGGCGCGATGACAACCTCCGTAAAGACACCTGAGAGGACCTCGGCCGTTGCCGCATCGACCGCGTGGTTGAACGCAACGATGCCGCCGAAGGCAGAGGTCCTGTCGCAGTCAAACGCCGCCTGCCAGGCTGCCTTTTGCGTCGCGGCAACAGCGACGCCCGCGGGGGTTGCGTGCTTAACGATCACGCAGGCTGCGCGCTCCAGCGGAAACTCCGCCACCAGTCCGAAGGCCGCATCGGTGTCATTGATGTTGTTCCAGGAGAGCGGTTTGCCGCTCAGCTGACGTGCGGTGGCGACGCCCATTCGCGCTTCCGCAAAGCGATAAAACGCGCCCCGCTGATGCGGGTTCTCCCCATAGCGCAACTGCTCCGCACGGCGCGCGACAAACGTCAGGTGGGCCGGCAGGGTCGTGTCCGTCTCGCCCGTGCGCGCGGCCATCCACGCAGCGACAGCGGCGTCGTACTGCGCCGTCAAAGCGAATGCCGCAGCGGCCAGATGCGCGCGCAGAGGCCCGTCGGTGCCCCCGTGCGCTGCAAATGCCTCGCGCAACAGCGCGTATTGACCGGGATCCGTCAGCACGGCAACCCCGCTATGGTTCTTGGCAGCCGCCCGGATCATCGCAGGTCCGCCGATGTCGATATCCTCGATCACCGCCTCGGGATCCGCTCCAGAAGCGGCGGTTGTCTCAAAGGGATAGAGGTTGGACACCAAAAGATCGATCGGCCCGATCCCAGCCGCCTCGATGGCCGCCATATGATCGTCCCTGTCCCGCCGGGCGAGGAGACCGCCATGAACCGCCGGATGGAGCGTCTTAACCCGGCCCTCCAGCATCTCCGGAACCCCTGTCAACGCACTGACGTCCCGCACCTCCAGCCCCGCGCCCCTCAAAGCCCGCGCGGTGCCGCCGGTGGAGACGAGCTCCGCCCCATGCTCGGCAAGCGCCCGCGCCAGATCGACAAGACCGGACTTGTCGCTGACCGACAAAAGAGCACGGCGGATCGGCACGAGATCGCGCGGCATATCCCCTCCCACGGGCACCAAACGCGCGCCTTCTGCCGCGCAGGTCCACGAACGTCAATGGCAGCCATCGGCAACGTGGACCAGCGTTGAACCGGCCGCGCCGGCCTGTTGGTGGGCCGCGGGGGGGGGGGTGGGGCGGCCCGCGAAAAGGCCGGCCCAAGGACAGGCGCCTGCGCCTACGCCCGTGCCGGGCGCCGCGCCGAGCCGGGATCGGCCCGCACGAAACTCCAGTTGAACGTCGCTTCGTGGGTCAGCGCACGCGCGCGCACGACGATTTGGCGCGTGCGCAGCGGCTCGGCCTCTCCCCGTTCGAGATAGGCACTCGTCTCGAGCTCGGTCTGACCGCCCGATTGCCGAAAGACCCAGGTCTCCCCATTGGGCAACCGCATGAGCACGCGCGATGTGGCGAGATCGAGCTGCATGACCACGTCTGGATGCGCGTGAAAATGGAGCGCCAGCGCGACGCCGAGCTTCTCGGACCCCTTGATCCGGCTCTGAAACCGCCGCTCCCCCTTCACATCCGGGGCCAGGAGAACGTCCTCGCCGTGGATGTGCTCCCCCATCGCACCGAGAAAAAAACGTCGCTCATGGATCAGTCCATAGTCGGCCAGATAGCCGTCATGACGGGATTGCAGCCACATGCCGGTCTCGTCCCGCGCCTGACTGACCGTCACCATCGAAGGCCGCGAGACCAGCATCGCCACCCGGTCGTCGCGCACCTTGGGCGAGAGCTTTGACGATGACGTCTTGTCGAGCGCGAGCGTGTTGTGCGCAGCCGTCGTCCGCGGGCTCCTTGCCCATTCCGCACCGAACGTGGCGCCGGGCCCGCAATTGACGATCAGCCGCTGGCGACCGGACGAGAGCTCAAAGGAGAGGGTCGAGGCGTGTCCGGTTGCGGCCTCCGCGCCCCCGGGCGGACGAGCGCAATCGATGACGGCGACAGTCCGGCCGCTTTGAAGACGCACGAACCCCATGTGCGGCTCCTCCGGCGGCCGTCGGCGCACACGTGCCTGCGCCAGCACCCGGTCGACCCGGCCCGCGCCGCCCGCGCCCCCACCGTGAAACCGCGCGAGAGTTCCATCGCTCAACTGCATGGCCCGCAGCGTTGTGGCGAGGGCCTCGATTGCGGCCAGAATGGTCGACGCTTGCGGTCTCGCCGCAACCTGCAACACGTCGCGCACCCGGATCAGGTCCTCGAGCACTTCGAGCACCGCTTCCGGCGAGCGCACGGGCAAAGCGCCATGCGGGAGGACCGTTTCGCCCAACTGCCGCTCGAGGAGGGCGAGGTGCTCGCGTTCGACATCGACAAAGCCCTCGAGGCTCCCAGCGGCGAGAACAATTCCGGACAGAGCGCGCAGTCGGTGATGCGTGATCGCCTCGCCGGACCAGGCGGCCGCGAGAAACGCGATTTGGCGGGGGAGCGCA
>JBCCWM010000212.1:0-7521 GCA_039193505.1 Pseudomonadota bacterium
GCAAAAACACACCGCGCGCCTGATCGCCGACCTCCAGCGCGAGGCGGGCTTCGCCGCGCTGATCGTCACGCACGATCTCGGCTACGCCGCCGCCTATGGCGACGCCATCGCCGTCCTGCGGGCCGGACGGATCGAGGAACTAACCCCAGCCGCCGAATTCCTGACCCGCCCCAACTCCGCCCATGGCCAGGACCTCCTCGATGCAGCCCTCGCCCTCGGGGCGCTGGACCGCGCGGCGTGACCGGCGCGCTTCTCGGGCTCGTCGCTCGAGCGCTCGTGGTGTTGAGCGTCACGGCTCTCGCCACCTTCACCCTCCTCTGGCACGCGCCGGGGGATCCGGCACTCGCGATTGCCATGGCCCGCTACGACGCCGTGGTGCCCGAAGACGTGATCGACCTCGTCCGCGCCGAGGCGGGGCTCGATGCCGGGTACTGGGCCGCCTTCCGCGGCTGGATCGCGCCGCTACTCGTCGGCGATTTCGGCCAGTCCTCGGTCACCGGCCGGCCCGTCTGGCCCGATCTTGTCACCGCGCTCTCCTACACGGTTCCGCTGGCGCTCCTCGCGCTCGCGATCGGTCTCTCACTGGCGCTCCCGCTCGCGATCCTCGCGGCCCGCCGACCCGGCGGCTGGACCGACCGCTTCGCCATCGCCATCGCCTCCCTCGGGGCCGCAATCCCGGCCTATTGGCTGGGGCTCCTCCTCATCCTCCTCTTTGCAGTGCAGCTCGCCTGGCTGCCGGCGATGGGCGCGCGCACGACCGCGCATATGATCCTGCCGGCCCTGACGCTCGGCCTCGGCGTGGCGGCCGCCCTCACCCGGATCATCCGCTCAAGCATTCTCGAGGCCCGCGGGCAACCGTTTTTGCCGGCCTTCCGCCGCCGCGGTCTCAGCGACCGCGCGATCGGCCGGGACCACATAGCGCCGCACGCCGCTGTCCCCGTCGTCACCGTCTTCGGGCTGGAGCTCGCCTTCCTCCTCGATGGCGCGCTTATGGTGGAGGTGATCTTCGCCCGCCCGGGCCTCGGCAGCTTCCTTGTGAACGCCATCGAAGCGCGCGACTTTCCCAAAGTCCAAGCCGCCGTGGTCCTCGCCACCCTTCTCTTCGTGTCGATCAACCTCCTGATCGACATCGTCTACACGCTGATCGACCCCCGCATCGGGGAGCGCGATGCGTAGCGTCCTCCTCCTCGCCCTCGCGTTCGTGGCGCTTGCCGTCCTCGGCCCGCTTGTCGCCCCGCACGATCCCGCACAGATCGACATCCCGAACCGCCTGAGCCCGCCGAGCGCCACTTGGCCGCTCGGCACCGATGCCCTTGGCCGGGACACCCTCTCGCGCCTCCTCCACGGGGCGCGCTGGTCGCTCGGGCTGGCGTTCCTGATCTCCGTCGTGGGCCTTGTCATCGGCACGGCCATCGGCCTCATCGCGGCCCTCGGGGGGCGGAGCGTCGACTGGGCCGTGATGCGCCTGACGGACGCCTTTCTCGCCTTCCCCGAACTCCTCGCCGCGGTCGTGATCGCCGGCATCCTCGGCGGCGGCGTCGGCAGCCTGATCCTGGCGCTCAGCCTCACCGGGTGGATGCGATACGCCCGCGTCGCGCGGGGCATCGGCCTCTCGGTCGCAACCCGCGGCTATGTCGTCCAGGCCGGCCTTGCCGGCCTCTCGCCGCTCGCCATCGCCCGCTGGCACTACCTGCCGTCGCTGCTCCCCTCGCTGACCGTCGTTTGGACCGGCATGCTCGCCCGTGCGATCCTCGCGATTTCAGCCCTCGGGTTCCTCGGCTTCGGGGTGGAGCCGCCGATCCCCGAATGGGGCACGATGCTCCTCGATGCTCGGATCCACATGCGCTCCACCCCGCTCCAGATGATCTGGCCGGGCCTCGCCGTCGTGATCTGCGTCCTTGCGATCAACCTCGCGGGCGACGCCCTGCGCGACGCACTCGCCCAAAACGATGCATCGACGTGACGCAACGCGCCGCCTGGGCCAACCGCTGAAGCGCTCGACCGTCCCCCGCTGGCCCCCGCCAGCGCGCGGCCCTGCCCGCCCGCACAAAGCCCTTGCAACCACCGCCCCCAGTGCCTATCCATAGACCTACAGCGGCCGTTTGGGTGACCGAACGCCACCGGGAGTTTGAACGGGCCGCCGGCCCGTTTTTTTGTTCCGGTGATGCCAATGTCCGATCTGATCGCGAAAGCCCCGATGGATCAGCGCCTGGCTTCGATCGTTCAACCAACGATCGAAGGCATGGGCTTCGAGCTTGTGCGCCTCCGCTTCATGGGCGGGCGCACGCCGCGGCTGCAAGTCATGGCCGACAGCGAGACCGGCGGGATCGAGGTCGACGATTGCGCCGCAATCTCACGCCAGATCTCCGCCGTCCTCGACGTCGAGGACCCGATCGAGGGCGAGTATGTGCTCGAGGTGTCCTCACCCGGCATCGACCGCCCGCTCACCCGGCTCAAGGACTTCGAGACCTGGGCGGGGTACGAGGCAAAACTCCAGACGGCGGAGCTGATCTCAGGGCGCAAGAACTTCCGCGGCCAGCTCCGCGGCGTCGAAGAGGGCGAAGTGCTGATCGACATCCCCGAGGGCACGATCGGCCTCACGTTTGAGTGGCTGACCGACGCCAAACTCGTGCTGACCGACGACCTCGTCGCGGCCAGCCTCAAAGCCAAGAAATCCACCGGCTTCGACCCCGAAGCCTTCGATGACATCATAGAAGAGACGGAGGACACCTGATGGCCGTGACGTCCGCAAACCGCCTGGAGCTCCTCCAGATCGCCGACGCCGTTGCGCGGGAAAAGCTCATTGACCCGACCCTGGTGCTCGAGGCGATGGAGGAGAGCTACGCGAAAGCCGCCCGCTCCCGCTATGGCGCGGAGTATGACATCCGCGCCAGCATCGACCCGAAATCGGGCGATCTGACGATGACCCGGGTCCGCACAGTGGTCGAAGAGGTCGAGAACACCTTCACCGAGCTCAATGTCGAGGACGCGCGGGACTTCCTCGCCGACCCCCAGATCGGCGACGAGATCACCGACCAGCTGCCGCCGCCCGAGATGGGCCGGATCGCCGCGCAGCAGGCGAAACAGGTGATCATGCAAAAGGTCCGCGAGGCCGAGCGCGCGCGCCAGTACGAAGAGTTCAAGGACCGCGTCGGCGAGATCATCAACGGCCTCGTCAAGCGCGAGGAATACGGCAACGTCATCGTCGATGTCGGCCGGGGCGAGGCCGTCCTCCGCCGCGACCAGAAGATCGGCCGCGAGGCGTTCCGCACCGGCGACCGGATCCGCGCCTTCATCCGCGACGTCCGCTCCGAGGTGCGCGGCCCGCAGATCTTCCTCTCCCGCACCGCGCCTGAATTTATGGCAGAACTCTTCAAGATGGAAGTGCCGGAGATCTATGACGGCATCATCGAGATCAAGGCGGTCGCCCGCGACCCGGGCTCCCGCGCCAAGATCGGCGTGATCTCCTACGACAACTCCATCGACCCCGTCGGCGCCTGCGTGGGCATGCGCGGCTCCCGCGTGCAGGCGGTGGTGAACGAGCTTCAGGGCGAGAAGATCGACATCATCCCCTGGAACGAGGACACCGCGACCTTCCTCGTGAACGCGCTCCAACCCGCCGAGGTCTCCAAAGTCGTCTTCGACGACGAGGCCGAGCGGGTCGAGGTCGTGGTCCCCGACGAGCAGCTCAGCCTCGCCATCGGCCGGCGGGGGCAGAACGTGCGCCTCGCGTCCCAACTCACCGGTCTCGACATCGACATCATGACCGAGGCCGAGGAATCGGAGCGTCGCCAGGCCGAGTTCGCCGAGCGCTCCAAGCACTTCATGGACACGCTCAACGTCGACGAAATGGTCGCGCAACTCCTTGTCTCGGAGGGCTTCGTCACCCTCGAGGAGGTCGCCTATGTCGAGCTCGACGAGCTGAGCTCGATCGACGGCTTCGACGAGGACACCGCGGAGGAGCTGCAGGCCCGCGCCCGCGAAAGCCTCGAAGAGATCAACCAGAAGGCCCTCGAGGCCGCGCGCGAGCTCGGGATCGAGGACAGCCTGGTTGACTTCGACGGCCTGACGCCCCAAATGCTGGAAGCTCTCGCGAAGGACGGCGTGAAAACCCTAGAGGATTTTGCCACCTGCGCGGATTGGGAGCTCGCCGGCGGCTACACAACCGTCGACGGAAAACGCGTGAAAGACGACGGTCTGCTCGAAAAATTCGATATGGACCTCGCGGAGGCACAGAACCTGATTATGACCGCACGCCTCGCCCTCGGATGGGTGACGCAGGAGCAATTGGACGAAGACGCAGCGGCCGCTGAGGCCGCGCTTCTGGAGGCTGAGGGTGGGGACGTGGAGCCCGCCTAACGCCGTGGCCCGCGGCGGTCGGACCAAGGACCGGTCGGAGCCGGAGCGTCGGTGCATTGCAACCGGCAGCTCGGGCCCCAAGGCAGGCCTGATCCGGTTCGTCGCCGGACCCGAGGGCACGGTCGTCCCCGACCTTGCCCAGAAGCTCCCGGGCCGGGGCATGTGGGTCGCCGCCGACCGTGCGGCCCTCACCCGCGCCGTTTCGAAAAACCTCTTTGCACGCAGCGCAAAGGCCTCGCTCCGCCCAGCGGCGGATCTGGCCGACGTGACGGAACGGCTCCTCGCCCATCGCATCGTCTCGCTTCTGGCCCTCGCGAGGAAGGCAGGCCAAGCGGTTGCCGGGGCGCAAAAAGTGAAAGACGCATTGGTGGCGGAGGAGCTTCTCTGCCTCCTGCAAGCCGAGGACGGGTCGGCGCGCGAGAAAGCCGCGCTCCGCCCACCCCCCGGCGACGACACGTATTTCGCGGACTTGACGTCCGCGGAAATGGGTTTGGCATTCGGACGGGAACGTGTGATACATGCCGGACTGTTCCCGGGTGGACTCGGCGCACAGGTCAGGTATGAGTCGGCCCGGCTCCATGGATTCCGCGCCCCACCGAGCTGAAGCCCGATCTTCCCGAACGACGGCGGGGCCGCCCCCGCTGGAAAGGATTTAGAACGCACATGAGCGACACGACCGACAAAGGCGACAAAGGCAAAACACTCGGGCTGCGCGGCGGCGGGACCGAGACCAGCCAGGTGCGCCAAAGCTTCAGTCACGGACGCTCGAAATCGGTCACGGTCGAGCGGAAGCGCAAACGCGTCGTGGTTCCCAAGCAGGGCGCCGGCTCGGTTGCGAAAACCGGCGCCACCCGCAACCTCTCCGACGCCGAGAATGAACGCCGCCTCAAGGCGCTGAAGGCCGCGCAGGCCGCGCAGGCCGACGAGAAAAAGCGCCACGAAGATGAAGAACGCGCGCGCAAGGAGAAGATGGACAAGCTCCGCGCCGAGAAAGAGGCGGAGGAGCGTGCGGCCCGCGAGGCCGAAATTGCCCGCCAGCGCAGGGAGCAGGAAGAAAAAGAGAAGGCCGAGCGCGAGAAAGCCGTCGCCGCTCAACAGAAAACGGCAAAACCCGCAACCGCCCGCGCGCGCGAGGAAACCCCCGACCCCGCAGCCGCGCAAGCCGCCGCCGCGCGCGCCGAGGCCGGCCGGACCACGGCGCCGAAGCGCACGCCCGAGAAAAAGGTCGAAGAGAAAAAGTCGACCCGCGGCCGCGGCGATGACGACCGGCGCCGTTCTGGCAAGCTCACCATCAGCCAGGCAACCTCCGAGGACGGGCGCCAGCGCTCCATGGCCGCGATGCGGCGCCGGCAGGAGCGTGAGAAGCGCAAGATGCAAGGCGGTGCGTCGAACCGCGAGAAGATCGTGCGCGACGTCCAGGTCCCTGACGCCATCACAGTCCAAGAGCTCGCCAACCGCATGGCCGAGCGGGTTGCGGCCGTCGTCAAAACCTTGATGCAAAACGGTATTATGGCGACGCAAAACCAGACCATCGACGCCGAGACCGCCACACTGATCGTCGAGGAGTTCGGCCACAAAGTCAGCCGCGTCTCCGACGCAGACGTCGAGGACGCCATCGTCCAGATCGCCGATAACGCCGAGAACCTTGCGCCGCGCGCGCCCGTCATCACGATCATGGGTCATGTCGACCACGGCAAGACGTCCCTCCTCGACGCGATCCGCAAAACGAACGTGGTCTCGGGCGAGGCCGGCGGCATCACCCAGCACATCGGTGCCTACCAAATAAGGACGGATGCCGGGAACAAGCTGACCTTCCTCGACACGCCGGGCCACGCCGCCTTCACCTCGATGCGCGCCCGCGGCGCCCAAGTGACCGATGTCGTCGTCCTCGTCGTCGCCGCCGATGACAGCGTCATGCCCCAGACGGTGGAGGCCATCGCCCACGCCCGCGCCGCCGCCGTTCCGATGATCGTCGCGATCAACAAGATCGACCGCCCCGGCGCCGACGCGCAGAAAGTCCGCACCGAGCTTCTGCAACACGAGGTGATCGTCGAGGAGATGTCGGGTGACGTCCTCGATGTCGAGGTCTCCGCGATCACCGGCCAGGGCCTCGACACCTTGATCGAGAACATCTCGCTCCAGGCCGAACTTCTCGAGCTGAAGGCGGATGCCGCGCGCCCGGCGGAGGGCGCCGTCATCGAGGCCCAGCTCGATGTCGGCCGCGGTCCGGTCGCCACGGTCCTGGTGCAGAAGGGCACGCTCAAGCGCGGCGACACCTTCGTCGTGGGTGAACAATGGGGTCGCGTCCGCGCCCTCATCAACGACCAGGGTGAGCGTGTGAACGAGGCCGGCCCCTCGGTCCCCGTCGAAGTGCTCGGTCTCAACGGCACACCCGAGGCCGGCGACGTCCTCAACGTGGTGGAAGACGAGAACAAAGCCCGCGAGATCGCTGAGTACCGCACCCAGCTTGCCAAAGACAAAAAGGCCGCCGTCGGCGCCGGCGCAACGCTCGACCAGCTTCTCGCCCAGAAAAAGGCCGACGAGAACGTCACCGAGCTCCCCGTCGTTGTCAAAGCCGACGTCCAGGGCTCGGCCGAAGCGATCGTTCAGGCGATGGAGAAGGTTGGCAACGACGAAGTCCGCGTCCGCGTCCTCCATTCGGGCGTCGGCGCAATCACCGAGTCCGACGTCACCCTCGCCGACGCCTCCAAAGCGCCGATCATCGGCTTCAACGTCCGCGCCAACGCCCCCGCCCGCGAAGCCGCCAACCAAAAAGGCGTCGAGCTCCGCTACTACTCGATCATCTACGACCTCGTCGACGACGTGAAAGCGGCCGCCTCCGGCCTCCTCAAGGCCGAGCTCCGCGAGAACTTCATCGGCTACGCCGAGATCAAGCAGGTCTTCAAAGTCTCCAACGTCGGCAAGGTCGCCGGCTGCGTGGTGACCGAGGGTGTCGCCCGCCGCGAGGCCGGCGTCCGCCTCCTCCGCGACAACGTCGTGATCCACGAGGGCAAACTCAAAACCCTCAAACGCTTCAAAGACGAGGTCAAGGAGGTCCAGGCCGGCCAGGAATGCGGCATGGCCTTCGAGAACTACGAGGACATCCGCGAGGCCGACTTCATCGAGATCTTCGAAACCGAAGAGATCGAACGCACGCTTTGA
>JBCCWM010000213.1:0-7497 GCA_039193505.1 Pseudomonadota bacterium
CCGGGGTGTCCTCGCGCCGATGTTCCGGTCCGCGGCCTGGTTCACCCGCAATGGCCATGTCGTCGAATACGACTGGAGCGGCGATGACGGGCAGGAGGCGATGGGCGCCGCACTGGCGTTGATCGACAACATCGGGAGCCATCCGAGACTGACGGGAATGGTCGCCCCCTCCCAGATCGACACCTGCTCGCCCGATCTGATCCGTGCGGCCTATGCCGCCGCCGCGGAGCGCGGCCTTCCGTTCCAGATCCACGCCGCCCAAAGCGTCGTTGAGTTCCACGAGATCACGCGCCGCCATGGCGTGACGCCAGTGCAGTGGCTCGACAGCCTCGATGTTCTCGGGCCGACGACGATCCTCGGGCACGGGATTTTTCTCGACGATCATCCCTGGGTGCACTGGCCCGGAAGCAGCGATCTGGCCCGATTGGCGGAGACGGGAACGGCGGTTGCGCACTGCCCGACAGTCTTTCAACGACGGGGCATCACGCTCCGCACGCTCGGGCGCTATCTGCGGGACGGCGTGCGTGTCGGCCTCGGCACCGACACGTACCCGCACAACATGTTGGAGGAGATGCGGACCGCCGCCTACCTCTCGCGCGTGACGTCGGGCTTCGCCTCGGATGTGACGACACGGGCGGTGTTCGAGGCCGTGACGCGCACGGGTTCGGCCCTTCTCGGCCGCGACGACATCGGGCGCCTCGCCTCGGGCGCGCGCGCGGATCTCGTGGCCGTTGACTTGGAGCGGCCGCAGATGAAGCCCCTCCGCGACCCGCTCAAATCTCTGATCTACGTTGCGGCGGAGCGGGCGGTTCGGGATGTGTGGGTGGCGGGGGAAAAGGTTGTGGTCGGCGGGCAGTGCCTGACGCTCGATCTCGATACTGCGGCGGAGCGCGTGTCGGCCGCACAGGCCCGCGCCCAAAGCAAGATCCCGCAACTTCACCACGCCAACTTCACAGGATGGGACATCGCGCCACCGGTCGTCGATTTCGCGCCAGGCGAAGGTCCGTGATGTGGCGAGGCTCGCCGTTCTGAACCCTGCAATGCGGGCGCCTGTCTTGGACTGCGCGGTGAGGGACCCACCCGCCGTCAACGAGTGTGAGCCTCATGTGGCATGCGCCGAAGACCGGCGCTCGGTCGACGTCTCACTCACACCACCAGGCGCCCATGCCGGATCCTGTCCGCACAGCAGCGCGATGCTCTGAAGGCGGCGGACTGGTCTTCCGCTCGGTCGGCCGTCGGACTACCGTCCGATGATGTTGGCAGGAGGGCAGGTCATGGACACAGAGATGAACGGCGCCGAGGGGCTGGTGCGGACGCTGCATGCCGCGGGGATCGAGGTCTGCTTTGCCAATCCCGGCACGTCGGAGATGCAGTTTGTCGACGCTCTCGACCGGACACGGCTGATGCGCTGTGTGCTGGCGCTCTTTGAAGGTGTGGTGACCGGCGCGGCCGATGGCTACGCGCGGATGACGGAGAAGCCCGCGGCAACCCTCCTCCATCTCGGTCCCGGCCTCGCCAATGCGGGCGCCAATATCCACAACGCGCGGAAGGCACGGACGCCGATGGTCAACCTCGTGGGCGAGCATGCCCAGCGCCACCTGACCTACGACGCGCCTTTGACGGCCGATATCGAGGGGCTGGCCGCGCCGCTCTCGGACTGGGTCGCGACTGCGACGACGGCTGAGGGCATTGCGGGGCAGGGGGCCGAGGCGGCCGCAGCAGCCCTCTCCTGGCCTGGCAAGATCGCGACCCTGATCGCCCCCGGGGACACAGGCTGGGATCCGGGGGGGACGCTTGAGGCCCCGAGAGCGCCGGCGGGACCGCATCCGCTCGATCGGGGCGAGGTGGCGCGCGTGGCGGCGCGGCTCCGGCAGGGCGGCAAATTGGTCCTCTACATGGGGGGCTCGACGCTCTCCTCGCCAGAGACACTTGCCCGGGCGGCGGCGATTGCCGCCGCGACCGGGGCGCGGCTCATGTCTCCGACCTCGAGCCGGCGGATGGAGCGGGGAGCGGGCGTTCACGCGGTTCCCCGGCTGCCCTATCCGGTTGATCTCGCTATGGAAACGCTCGCCGGGACAGAGGCGTCGATCCTCATCGAAGCGCCTGAGCCTGTTGGGTTCTTTGCCTATCCGGGCAAACCGTCGCTGATGCTGCCCGAGGGTGCGGCGCGTCTGGTCCTCGCGACGCCCGAGCAAGACGGGCGCGCGGCCATCGCTGCGCTCGCAGCTGAGCTGGGTGCCCCGGACGTCCCGCCGGTCGCGCATCAACCGGTCCATGCGCCCGACCCTGGTTCTCTGACACCCGACACGCTTCCTGCCGCTGTCGCCGCGGCGCTCCCCGAGGGGGCGATCGTCGTGGACGAGGGGATTTCGGCGGGCCGCGCCGTCTGGCCGGCAACAGTGGCTGCGCCGCGCCACACCTGGCTTGCACTGACCGGCGGTGCGATCGGGATCGGCCTGCCGCTCGCCGCCGGCGCGGCGGTGGCCTGCCCCGATCGACCGGTCCTGGCGATCCAGGCCGACGGATCAGCTATGTACACGATCCAGGCGCTGTGGACGATGGCGCGAGAAGCGCTCGACGTGACGGTCGTGATCCTGGCGAACGGTCGGTATGAAAGCCTGCAACAGGAGCTCTTCAAAGTGGGGGCCAACCCGGGTCCGGATGCGCTGTCGCTCCTCGATCTGACCCGTCCCGATCTCGACTTCGTTGCCATGGCGAAAGGGATGGGCGTCGATGGCGCCCGCGTGGACTGCCCAGCCGCCCTTCACGCGCTGTTGGCGGAGCGACTTGCACTCGGCCGCGGGCCGTTTCTGATCGAGGCGCTGATTGGATAACCACACCGAGCGGCGTTCGGCCCGCTAGGGCCGGGTCGGCGTGAAGGCATCCAGCCCGTCGAACACGTCGCCGAGGAACGGTCGGTAGCGGAGCCACTTGCGGGAACTGCCCTGGTAGACGGGTTGTCGGACCTGCGTCGCGGACGCCGTGCCGACCGCGCGTGCATTGCCTTCGGGCGCAAGGCAGGCGGGATCCCAGCAGAGGTTCAGTGCAGACAAGAGCGACCGCGTCACTGGTTCCTGCTCTGTTGTCAGACGCTCGTAGTCGACGTGGTGGATCCGGCCGGGCAGCCTCCGCTCCCAATGCTGCATGAGCGCCAAATAGAGGCGATGAAACGACGCGATCTGCTCGGGGTCATGCGTGTAGTCTAGCCCCTCGCCGTTGAAGTCATGGGCGTAGTTGGACCAGCATGTCGCACCCGGATCCCGATGGACATGTACAATCCCAGCCTCAGGCAGGGCATGCGCGATCAGCGCGAGGTACCGGAAGTTGTGGGGCATTTTGTCGGTCACAGTTCCAGCCCGCCCCGCGCGGGGTTTGAGTGCGCCGAGATAACGCGCCCGAAACTGCGCCAGGGCTTCGCCGCCTACCGATGCGCGTCCCGTTGCGAGGGCCCCCCCGAAGCCGTGGACAAAGTCTAATTCACCCGCCCCTTGGACATCGGGATGTGCGGAGAGGATCTGCTCAACCAGAGTGGTGCCGGAGCGCGGCAGGCCGACAATGAAAATTGGCCGGGGACAGGTGGGCTCCCTCCCCGATGGCAACACGTCCGGCAGGGACTGCGCCGCGTCGCGAACGGCGGCGAAAAGCGCTGCGTCCACCTCGGTCCGGTGACCCGCCGCGGCCTTGCGCAGGCGATTGCCGAGGCTCAGCCAATGAAACGCCCGCTCAAGCGCGCCGCAGGTGTCGTGCGCCCGAAAGAGGGCGAAGGCAAAGTGGACACGCTCCTCGTCGGAGAGCCCTGGATCGGTCGCGAGGGCCTCCATCGCGGGGATCAGCGGGTCGTCCGGCGACCAGCGCTTGACGCTCGCGAGGTTCTTGTAAGTGCGCGCTGCCCCGGGCGCGAGGGACAGTGCCCGGGCAAAGGCCGCCTCGGCACCGCTGAGGTCACCCATCAGCTGACGCGCCACACCGAGATTGTTGTGTGCGAGCGGATCGTCGGGCGTCACGCCAATCAGCCCCTCGAAGGTCGTGGCCGCGGCAGCGACATCGCCAGTATCGAGGAGCGCGGTCCCGAGATGGGTCAGCGCAAGATCTGAGCCCGGCTTGAGCTCCAGCGCACGGCGAAACGCAGCGATCGCGCCCGGCAGATGTTTGAGGTGATGGAGTGCTTGACCCAGGTTGAGATGCGTCTCCCAGTGATCTGGCGCGTGCCGGAGCGCGGCCTCATGCGCGGCAACTGCACCTGCGGCATCGTTTGCGGCCAGCCGTGCGATCCCGAGAAAGCGGAGTGTGTCGAGCGCATCGGGGCGGTGCGCCAGAGCCGTCTCAAGGGCGCTGACGGCGTCCGAGTACCGCTTCAAGGCAAAGAGCGCGCGGGCAAGGTTGACATGAGTGTCGGCCTGCCGCGGGCCCCGGGCGAGGGCGGCCTCGAAGGCCGAGACGGCCTCCGCGTGCCGGCCGGCGCGCGTGAGGGCGGCGCCGAGATTGGCATGACTCTCCGCCCTGTCGGGCAGGAGGTCGCGTACCTCTTTGAAGGCCTGCTCGGCGGTCGCGTGATCGTTTAGTTCGGCCGCTGCTGCGCCAAGAAGACGCCAAAGACCGGCTGAGCCCGGATGTGTGGTCAGAGCCCTCCGCACCGCCTCGACTGTGCGGGTGAACTGACCCGCGCGGAAGAGCGCCCCGACAGCCTCGAGCGTCTCCCGCGGCGCGTCCGCGGCGCGCGAGAGAGCGTCGCGGCCTGCTTTGGCCCGCCGGTTCTTCGGAAAGGCGGCCAGCACCTGATCGTAGCACCCCCTTGCCGCCGAGAGCTCGCCCTTCCGAGCATGCGCCTCGGCCTGAAGAATGGCCTTCTGAACCGAGAGCTTCGCCAAAACCGCAGCCTCCAGCGTTCCCGTTTGCCGCTCCCTAGCGCGCGGTTGGTTTCCGAAGTGTTGCGATTTCGACTGCACGCTTTCGTCCCCGGAACCGGCCCGATAGGACGGACCAAACGATCGAGGAAGGGGCATTCGCATGCTGAAGTTCATCGTTCTGGCAGACACGCACATCGTGCCTGAGGGCAAGCACTCGCATGGGCTCGACACCTATGACCGGCTCAAGCGCTCAGTGGCGCATGTCAATGCCGCGCATTCGGACGCGGCGTTTGTGATCTTTGCGGGCGATCTTGCCGATCACGGCGAGGCGGCGGCCTATCGTCGGTTTCAGGCTGCGATCGCGCCGCTGACGCCGCCGGTACATCTGACGCTCGGCAATCATGACCACAGGCCGACCTTTCTCCAGATCTTCGGGGATGTGGCGAACGCCGAGACCAGTTGCCTCGATCATGTGATTGATGCGGACGGGCATCGTGTGATCATCCTCGACAGCTACGAGGAGGGCCTTGGTGCGGCCGGTCGGATCGATCCGACGCAGCTCTCTTGGCTGAGTGCACGGCTGTCAGAGGCGCAAGACCGGCCCGTGATTGTGGTCCTCCACCACAACGTAACGCCCCTCCACGTTCAGACCGACTTCATCATTCTGCGGGACCGCGACGCGCTTCTGGAGGTTCTGCGCCAACACCCCGACATCCGGCAGGTGATCAGCGGCCATGTTCACATGACGACATCGGGCCATGTGAGCGGCATCCCCTTTTGCAGCTTTGCGGGCGGACACTACAATATCGAGCCGGTTCTCGAAGCTCTGTCGGGTCCTGTGCCCCCCTTGGTGCCCCGGCGCGAGGGTCCGGCCCAGATGGCGGTTGTGCTCTGCGACGCATCCTCGACCGTGGTCCATTTCGAGAACACGATCGACGCCAATGCAATCATGTCCCCCGACCTGTTTCACTGGGTCCCCGAGGAGGAGCCAACCTGACCGCCGCGTGGCGTCGGTCGAGATGCGCACCGCTCGCGCTGGCAGCGATGCGTCGCATTGGGCACGGTAGGGCGCCGCTGGGGGAATTCCAGGCCCAAGGTGTCCGCCGGACAGAGGGGTGGACGTCCCTTTGCCACCGATGAAGCACCCGAGTTCCTGCCGGAAGAGGACGTGCCGACGGCCCACCGGTGTTCGGTGACGACGTCGACGCGGACCTATGGCCCGTAAACGCGCACGTACTGTCGCCGTGGCCAGCAACAGTGCAACCGCGGGTCCGCTGCAGGTGGCTGGCCGGCGGACGCCAGAGTTCCTGCCACAGGTGTTCGCCTTGGGGCGAGCTGCGCACCTCGCGATCATTCAATGACGCCGTGCACGCACTCCCGATGCGATGAGGGACTGCGCTGCCGCGCAGCACGGGTGGCCCACGCCGAAGCCATCGAGTGCAAGCGGTCGATTCCTAGGCACCAACACTGGCCTTTTGAATTTGGCCGTGCGGCTGTGGCGACAAAATTTGCTGCACCCGCGCGGGTGATCCATTCTTTGACCATGTCGAGCAAACTGTCGATCATCGTCGTCGAGCCAGACCGAGACCGAGCGCTCATGATCGTCGAGAGCCTCAGCGCCGCCGGCGACAATGACATATTCGTAATATCGGATGTGACGGCGCTGGCCCGTCGGATTTCGGAGCGCAATCCCGACATCGTCATTGTCGATCTCACCAGCCCGACACGCGACATGATCGAAGAGCTGACACTGGCCACAGCACCGATGGACCGACCCGTCGCGATGTTCGTCGATCAGAGCGACAACAACCTGACCAAAGCCGCAATCGAGGCAGGCGTCTCGGCCTATGTGGTCGACAATCTCAGACCGGAGCGGCTGACGCCGATCATCGACGCTGCAATCACTCGGTTCAACATGTTCCGCCGAATGCGCGATGAGCTCACCGAGACCAAACGCGCGCTCGAGGAGCGGAAGGTCATTGACCGTGCCAAGGGGCTCCTGATGAAGGCCCGGGGCGTCAACGAGGACGAGGCCTACGGGCTGCTGCGGAAAACGGCGATGGATCAGGGCAAGCGAATTTCGGAGGTCGCCTCCGCCCTCGTGACGGCGGCGGATCTCCTTTCATGACCTTCACCCGCCTATCGGTCGCCTTCATTCCGCTGACAGATGCCGCGCCGCTGATTGCGGCCGAAGAAATGGGGTTTGCCCGCGAAGAGGGGCTGGCGCTCGATCTGGTGCGCGCGCCGTCCTGGTCGTCGCTGCGGGATATGCTGGCGTTCGGTCGGGTCGAGGCCGCGCATCTCTTGTCGCCAGTGCCGGTCGCGATGGCGCTCGGCATCGGGGGGGTGGCCTCGCAGATCTCTGCGTTGATGGTTCTGTCCCTCAACGGGACTGTGGTCGGTGTCAGCAAAACCTTGGCTGAGCGGCTCGAGGCGGAAGGGCACGCCTTCTCGCTCACCGATGCGGCGGCCGCAGGCCGCGCGCTGCGGTCGGCGGCCGAGGGGCGGTTGCGGATGGGGGTGCCGTTTCCGTTCTCGATGCATGCGGAGCTCCTCTACTACTGGCTGTCCGCGACGGGTCTGCCGGCACCGCAGGGACTTGAGATCCGGACTGTCCCGCCGCCTCTCATGGCCGAGGCGCTCGCTGCCC
>JBCCWM010000214.1:0-7466 GCA_039193505.1 Pseudomonadota bacterium
CGGGCGGATCGGGGCGTGTGGTAGGTGCGCCCGGCGGATGCAACAGAGGGAGGCTCTCATGCGGGCAATTTTGGTGGGTGCACTTGTGCTGACGGCGACGGCGGCAGCGGCCGGGCCGCTGACGGAACGGGACGGCTGGGTCATGGTGCCAACCGACAAGACCTACGACGCGCTCCTCGAAGGCACGCTCGAGGCCGTTGCGGCGAACAAGATGGGGGTGGTGACGCAAGCCGGACCGACCGCGATGGCCGCACAGCGTGGGTTTACAATCCCGGGCAACCGGGTGATCGGCGTCTTCCGGAACGACTTCGCAGTGTCCGTCATCGGGCTTTCGACGGCCGCGATGATCGAAGCGCCGATCCGGATGTATGTGACCGAGAATGACGATGGGACCGCCACGCTCTCCTACAAGACGCCGAGCTTCGTCTTCGGGCCTTACATGGAGGAAGGCGGCGCTGAGCTTGAAGCCATCGCGGCGGAGCTCGACGGCATCTTCCAGACCATCGCCGACACGGCCGTGGAGTGATCGGACTTGCCAGCCAGCACCGCGGGCGCCAGTCTGCGGGGCATGGCTGGTATTGGACACAACAAAGGCCCCTCGATTGAGCCAGGCGCGTCTTGGCGCCGCTACGCTTGGGGTCGGGCGCGCGCCTCGCTCATAGGCGCGCGACTGCCGATCGAGATCCTGCGGCTCCGCGTGGCACGGGCCGAGGCCCTCGGTCTGGCCTATCCCACCTATGCACGGGTGCTGATGGGGTCGGGCCGCGACATCGTCGGGTTTCTCTTCACCTGCGACGCGCTCGGCCTCCGGCTACAACGGCGCCTTGAGATCCCGGAGGCCGTGCGGGACAAACTCGCAGGCGTCGTCGGCGCCGATCTCCTCGCCTTCGCTCCGGAGGGCGAGGATCCGGGGCTCTTCCGGCAAGAGTTGACAGAGGTCTCCGGCCTCGCCATCAGCGCCAGCGGCCCGACACCGCAGGCGGAGGCGCCGCCACGGAAGATCGGCGCGGCCGTCCGCACGGTGCTGGCCGAGGCTGGACTGCCAGGGAAAGGCGTTGTGCTGATCGGCGCTCGGACGGCAGAGGAGGCGTGGGTCACACCGGGCCGCCTCGGCAGTTTTCTGGTGGCGCGGGATTACTTTAGCAGCTTGGAACCGGCGCGGTCATAAACCGCTCGTTCCGGTCGATGCGACCGGTCGCGACAAACCCCAACCGCTCGTAGAATGCGCGCGCATTTGGACCGTCGACTTCCACATGGAGGGCAAGGGTCGGCCGGCGCCAGGCCCGCGCCTGCGCGAAAGCGATCTCAATGGCCTCGGTTCCGTAGCCCATGCGCTGGTGCTTTGCGTCGATCATCAGCCGCCAGAGATAGGCCCAGTTCTCAGGATCTCCGGGCTCCGCCGGCTCACCGAGCGCGCTGACATCGATCATCGCCATCATCCCGACCGGTGTCCCACCCGCCGCGAGACCGCGCACCCAGGACCCCGGCTCATAATGCGCCTGAGCGACCGTCACTGCGTTCGGCGCGACGAGCTTCTCTTGGCCCGGCGCAAGCGCCAGATCCAGGTAGTCGCGCAGATTGGCGCGCGTGATCTCGACCGCCTCGAGCATCAACGGCGGTTGCGCGCGGCGAGGAGCCGCAGGCGGAGCGCGTTCAGTTTGATGAACCCAGCCGCGTCGGCCTGATCGTAGGCGCCGGCATCCTCCTCAAAGGTCACATGCGCCTCGGAGTAGAGGCTGTTGTCCGACCACCGCCCGATCACGCCTGCGCGCCCTTTGAAGAGTTTGAGGCGCACGGTGCCCGAGACATGGGTCTGGCTGTGGTCGATGGCGGCCTGCAGCATCTCACGCTCGGGCGAGTACCAGAAGCCGTTGTAGATGAGCTCCGCGTAGCGCGGCATCAGCTCGTCTTTAAGATGTGCCGCCCCGCGGTCGAGCGTGATCGATTCGATGCCCCGATGCGCCTCCAGAAGGATGGTGCCGCCCGGTGTCTCGTAAATCCCCCGCGACTTCATCCCGACGAACCGGCCCTCGACCAGATCGAGGCGGCCGATCCCGTGTCGCCCGCCCATCTCGTTGAGCCGTGTCAGAAGCGTTGCGGGCGACAGAGCCTCGCCGTTCACGGCCACTGCATCGCCCCGCTCGAACGTGACCTCGATGATCTCGGCGCTGTCTGGCGCGGCCTCCGGATCGACCGTCCGCTGATAGACATAGTCGGGCGCCGGCTCAGCCGGATCCTCCAGCACTTTCCCTTCGGAGGATGTGTGGAGGAGGTTCGCATCGATCGAAAACGGTGCTTCGTTCCGCTTGTCCCTGGCGATCGGGATCTGGTTCGCCTCGGCAAACTCGAGAAGCTTCGTGCGCGAGGTCAGATCCCACTCCCGCCACGGGGCGATCACCTGGATGTCGGGCTTGATCGCATAGGCCGAAAGCTCGAACCGAACTTGGTCGTTGCCCTTGCCCGTCGCCCCATGGGCCACCGCATCGGCGCCGGTCTCATCCGCGATCTCGATCAAGTGTTTTGAGATCAGCGGCCGCGCGATCGACGTCCCGAGCAGGTAGAGACCTTCGTAGACCGCGTTCGCGCGGAACATCGGGAACACGAAGTCGCGGACGAACTCCTCTCGGACATCGCGGATGTAGATGTTGTCCGGGGCGATGCCCAGGAGCTCCGCCTTTGCGCGGGCGGGCTCCAGCTCCTCGCCCTGGCCGAGATCGGCTGTGAACGTGACGACTTCGGCGTCGTATTCGGTCTGCAGCCATTTCAGAATGATCGACGTGTCGAGACCGCCCGAATAGGCGAGAACGACCTTTTGCGGCTTCGGCATCGCGGGGCTCCGTCTGCGAGACGGACCGTCGGTACTGGGTTTTCACAGGCGCCGCAAGACAAGGGGGCGGAGCCGGTGCGCGTGCCAACTCACCAGTCCGCCCCCAGGGACGAAGTTAACAGAGAGTGACAATACACTCCAGCTCCACCCCCCTCCTAAAGTCCGGCGAAACGCACCGGTTCAATGACTCGTTTACCGCCCTATACACTGGCGGTGAGCGCCCAGTCCGGCCGCGGCCGGATGGCTGTCCAAGCGCTCGGAATATCAGATCAGGTTAACGCGACCGAGAGTGCGCAACTGTGGGGTTGATCACACTTTGGGTCACAGAAAGGTTTAACGATCGACCGCCGCAACGAGAGATTCGGGCTGGCACAGGCCCGTGTAGACGGGCCAGGACGCGGTTTGATTTGCCAAATGACCGTCGATCAGCGCCTCACACTCAGCCAAACTGGCCACTTCGACGCGTTCCTCCGTCAATGGGGCGCACACGGCACCGGTGTGGTCGCAACCGGCAATAAGAATGATGAACGCGCTCAGCATCGGGTTTCTCCGTTACGCGTAGAGACTGACCCGATTCTCCCCGCGAAAAAGTTAACAAAGCCACGCGTAATGGTTAAATTTGGCTATGTGACGGAGTGCATATGTCCCTTGGGCGGCCGCCGCATGGCAAAAGCGTGGCGGCGCCAGGGGCTTCCCATTCTCCCGTGGCTTGGATCTTATGGATCCGGGAGGACGAGGATGGATCCGTTTCGCTTCGAGACCGTGCCGGCGATCCGGATGGGGGCGGGCCTTGGTGCGTTCCCCGACGCAGAGCTCGTCGAGGCGCTTGGGCCAAAGATCCTGTTCGTCACGGATTGCGACCTTGTTGCACTTGGGCTCGTGGCGCCGGCGCTTGAGGCGCTCAGGCGACGGGCGGAGGTCGTTGTCTTTGATGCCGTCGAGGCTGACCCGTCCCGCGACACGCTCGACGCCGCCGTGGCTTCTGGCCAGGCATGCGGGGCAACGGGCGTGATCGGCTTCGGGGGTGGGTCGCCGATGGATGTGGCCAAGCTCGCCGCCTTGCGCCTCCGGAGCGACGACGTTCTGGATGACATCTGGGGCGTCGACAAAGCGCGCGGGCCGCGGCTGCCGCTCGTGCTCGTGCCGACCACCGCAGGGACCGGCTCGGAGGTCACGCCGGTGAGCATCATCACCGTCGGCCGCGCGGAGAAGCGCGGCGTGGTCTCGCGGCACCTCTTGCCCGACCTTGCCATCTTGGATCCGGATCTGACGCTCGGCCTGCCGCCCGCTGTGACCGCAGCGACCGGCATCGATGCGATGGTCCATGCGATTGAGGCCTATACGTCCGCCTCGGCCAACAACAATCCGGTGAGCCGGCTCCTTGCCATCGAGGCGCTCCGCAACTTGGCTGGCAGCATCGAGCGCGCGGTGACCGACGGGTCGGATCGGGACGCGCGCGCCGGTATGCTCCTCGGGGCGACGCTTGCGGGTCAAGCCTTCGCCAACAGTCCCGTCGCCGCCGTCCATGCCCTGGCCTATCCGCTTGGCGGGCATTTCAAGATCCCGCACGGCCTCTCGAACGCACTCGTGTTGCCCGAGGTGATGCGCTTCACGCTGCCGGCCGCGACGGAGGCTTATGCAGCTCTCGGGCCCGTGGCGTTCCCTGACCTGCCGCCAGGTTCGCCCGCCGAGAGGGCCGGTGCATTCATCGACGCGCTCGCTGCCCTCTCCGCGCGCCTCGGGCTGCCGCCGCGCCTGCGCGACGCAGGTGTCGACCGCGCGTCGCTGCCGATGCTGGCCGCAGAGGCGATGAAGCAGACCAGGCTCCTGGTCAACAATCCGCGCCCCGTCCTCGAGGCGGACGCGCGCACGATCTATGAGGCCGCCTGGTGAGCCCGCCTTTCGCCATTCGAGATCTCGGCGAAGTCGCCCTCCGCTGCCGCGATCTCGATGTGACGCTGGCCTTCTACAGGGACATGATCGGCCTGCCCGTCCTCCGCCCCCCTGTCGACGGAATTGCTTTTTTCAAGATCTGTCAGGGACATGCGGGTCACACGACAGTGCTGGCGCTCTTCGAAGGTGCGCCGCAGGGCACGTCGACCCTGCACCATCTCGCGCTCAACGTCGCCTTTGAGGAGCAGGAGGCCGCCTTGGCTTGGTTTGACGAGCACGGGCTCGCGCCACGGGTCCAGTGTTTCCCCTGGATTGGCTGGCGGGGCGTCTTCGTGTCCGATCCCGAGGGCAACACCGTCGAACTGGTCGCCCGCAACCCCGACTGGAGCCCCGGATGAGACTTGCTGAGACGCGCTTCGGACCGGAGGGCGGCACGCCGCTTGTGATTGCGCACGGTCTCTTCGGCTCGGCGCGCAACTGGACGGCAATGGCGCGCCGCATGGCAACGGACCGGGCCGTCATTCTGGTCGACATGCGAAACCACGGGGAGAGCCCGCATGCCGACGCGCAAGACTACAGATCGATGGCCGATGACCTAACCGAAACGATCACGGCAGCGGGCGGGCCCGCCGACCTGCTCGGCCATTCGATGGGGGGGAAGGCGGCCATGGTGGTCGCGCTGCTCCAACCGGCGGTGGTCGCGCGCCTCGTCGTGGCCGACATTGCGCCGGTTCGCTACACGCACACCCAGCGCCCCTATCTCGAAGCGATGCGGGATATGGACCTCACTGGCATCAGCCGTCGAAGCGAGGCCGATGCGTCGCTCGCCGGCCCCGTGCCCGATCGGGCCGTCCGGGCGTTTCTGCTGCAAAACCTGGTCACATCGGGGGGCGGCGTGAGCTGGCGCCTGAACCTCGCCGCACTCGACAGGAGCCTTGATGGGCTGATGGCCTTTCCGGAGATCGACGCGACCTTCACGGGACCCGCGACGTTTCTGTCCGGGGCGCAATCCGACTATGTCTCGCCCGAGCACCATGCACGGATCCTCAGCCTTTTCCCGGCGGCCCGTTTCGAGCAGGTGCCGGACGCGGGGCACTGGCTTCACGCGGACGCGCCGGACGCCTTCGAGGCGGCCTTGCGGTCTGCTCTGCCGGTCTGACCCGGGGCTGAGTGTCGGCGGTCAGTCGCTCGCGGGAGGCTCTCTTCTGTCCAGGTTGGGCTCCGGGACAACGCCGCCCCTCAGCCGAGCCTCACTTGGCTCGGGCCATCGTCTTTGGCTTCCGTCATCAATCCGGCGAGGCGCTCATGCAACGTGTCATACGTGTCGCTGGTCGACAGTCCGGTGACGGAGCCGGAGAGGGTCAGCATGCCGATCTCCTCCTCCGTCGATTGCGAAATCCAGTTGATGTTCGCAAACTCCATGCAAATGTTCATGCACAGCCGCTCAGCCCCGTTGAGCTCTGTGTTGGGGAGCACGATGACAAACTCATCGCCGCCGACCCGGGCCGCGATGTCCTTGCCTTTGGTGTTCGTCCGCAACAGCTCCCCAAGGCGGCGGAGAATGTTGTCTCCGGCCGAGAACCCCCAGCGCTCGTTCACCACCGAGAAGCTGTCGACGTCGATCATGACGACAGCGGTTGAGGTTCCGGCATCCACGAGGTTTGCGACTTTTTCCTGCACGTAGCGTCTGTTGTTGAGGCCCGTCAGTTGGTCGACGCTTGCGTTCTTCCGCAGGACCGTCAGCTCCCGCTGCATCTCGGTCAGCTGGTACTGCGTGCGCTCAAGCTGCAGCGCCATGTTCTGTGTGGAGGCGAGATGCACCTTGTTCGTGGTGCTGATCGTTTTGCAGATCGTGCGCACATCGTCTTTGGTGATCGGCGCGGTGAGGTCGCGAATGCTCTCTCGCATGGCCTGGGCAAGGTTGAGGTTGCCCTTGAGACTGTCGTTGATTTGCACCGACATGTCCGCGATTTCGTTTGAGAGCGAGCGCCGCACGGTGCCGAGACCCCGGATCAGCGCTTCGGGCCCGAGACGCTCATCGTAGATCCGCATGATGGCGTCTTCGCGCACATCCTCCGGTTTCGCGAGAGCCTCTTCGACCTCCGCCGCCACGTCCGCTTGGGCGCCGGTCGCGTAGGTGAACAACACCTCAAAGATCACTGGTGTCGGCGCAAGGCTGTGCTGGCGCGCCAAGGAGAGCGCGAACTCTGCCGTGCGGCTCGTCATCTCGATCCGTGTCATGTCGAGCATGGAGGTATCCTCGATATTTGTTGGGTAGGTGATGCAACCCCACGGTTGAAATTGCCTTAACACCGCCGTGCCGCGGCCTTATTTACGCTTTGTTAAGAATCCTGACCCAATCCTTAATTTGCTGGGGCAAACCGTTATTGGTCCCATGGGAGGCCCAATGCGTGTTTTGATTGCTCAGGACAACCGTGATCTTGCTCTACTCTGGGCGCGTTTTTTGCGAAGAAACGATGTAGAGGCCGATCTCGTCACCAGCGATATTGATGCCATTGAGGCGCTTGAGGCCGCTCGGTACGATGCGCTGATCCTTGAGCCGGTGATGGCCTGCGGGTCCGGGCTCTGCGTTGCGGATCTGGCCGCGTTCCGCCACCCGGATATGCCGATCATTGCAGTGACGAAGTCATCCTTCTTCGCGGACGGCTCGATCTTCTCGTTGATCCCGAACGCGCGCGGTTTCCTGCGGGCGCCGCTCGACCCGAAGGACTTGGCTGCCTACATC
>JBCCWM010000215.1:0-7433 GCA_039193505.1 Pseudomonadota bacterium
CGGCGACCGGGGACGATCGCCCCGAGCCGCCGGCGATCGGCGGGAGAGACTGTGTCGGACACTCCGCCGCGCCTGGCGCAGACCCGCACAGATCGACACACCAACGACTCCCAAACCGGACACGTCCGTATCGGTCAATCCGCTAGCCGCAGTAGACCTCGACGACGCGCCCCTCGGCGTCGAGCACGATGTTGAGGCGCTCCGGCCGGACGTCGCTCGTCACCGCATCGCCCGGGTTGATGAACCGTGTCACCTCGGCCGTGAAACTTGCCGCGGCCAGATCCTGGATCTGCTCGCCCACAGTGCTGGACAACTCATCCGCACCGCATGACGCGTCCGTGATCTCCCCATCACCCCCGCCGAGCGCACAGCCGAGCAAAAGGGACGTCAGCCCCGCCATCAGAACGGATGTCCGTTGCATGGGTGTCTCCTGCCTAACCCGGCGCTCTCGCCACGCCTTGAGTGCAGTGAATCATGCCCCGCGCTTCAAGGCAAGCGAGCCGAAGCCCGATCCGATGAGGAGCAGGAGGCCCGCAAAGGTCATCGCGTCCGGCACCTCGCCAAAGAACGCCACGCCGTAGACCGTCGCCGCGACGAGCTGCATGTAGACAAAGGGCGCAAGCCGCGTCGCCTCGGTCGTGCGGTAGGCGTTCAGGATCAACATATTGGCCCAAAGCGAGAAGAGCCCCGAGAACAAAAGGAGGAGGAGCATCACCCACGTCATCGCGGGCACCGGCCCAATCGCAAGCGGCACGGTCGCCACCATCGCGACGACCAACTGCATGAAGAGGAGGGTGATCGGCGGTGCGACACTCCTCAGCCACCGCCCTGTGGTGAGGAACGCGCCGTAAAAGACCCCGGCGAGAACCGCGAAGAGCGCGCCAACCTCCATCTCCGCTCCAGGCCGGACGACCAGGAGAACGCCGCCGAACCCGACGAAGAGGAGGAGGGTTTGCAGCCTCCCGATCCGCTCCCCCAGAAAGAGAACGGAGAGGAAATAGCTGAGGATCGGCCCCACAAAGAACGCCCCGAAAACTGTCGCGAGCGGCACCAGCGCAACGGCCTGCGTGATCGAGCCGACCGTCCCCGCGAGGAGGAGCCCGCGGAGCAGGAGGCGCCAGTCGAGGATCGCGCGCGGGGGCAGCGTTTCGGGTTTCAGAAACGGCAGGACGCAGACCGCGCCGACCAGAAACCGCGCCCAAACCACGAAGCCCGGCGAGACGTCGTATTGGCCGATCATGACCTTTGCGACGCCGTCGCCCGCCGGAATACAGCACATTCCGACGAGCATCAGGCCGATGGCGCGCCAAGGCGTGGGGTCTGACATGGCGCGGTTTGCCTTCTCTCGGTGCCGCGATCGCGGCGATCCGTCAGCCCTTCCGGTTCATTCGGTTCTCGATGAGCTCATCGACGACCGTTGGATCGGCAAGGGTCGACGTGTCGCCGAGCGCGTCGAAATCGTCCTCGGCCACTTTCCGGAGGATCCGACGCATGATCTTGCCCGACCGCGTTTTCGGCAGGCCCGGGGCCCATTGGATGAGGTCGGGCTTGGCGATGGGTCCGATCTCGTGGCGCACCCAATCCGACAGCTCCTTGCGGAGGGGGTCGGTCGGCTCCACCCCGTCCATGAGGGTCACGTAGCAGTAGATGCCTTGCCCTTTGACGTCATGCGGATAGCCGACCACTGCGGCCTCGGCGACTTTCTCGTGGGCGACGAGCGCGCTCTCGACCTCGGCTGTGCCCATCCGGTGACCCGAGACGTTGATCACATCATCGACCCGGCCCGTGATCCAATAATACCCATCCGCATCCCGCCGGCATCCATCGCCCGAGAAGTAGTACCCCTTGTACTGCTCGAAATACGTCTTCACGAACCGGTCGTGATCGCCGTAGACGGTGCGCATCTGGCCCGGCCAACTGTCCTTGATGGCCAAGACCCCCTCGGCCTCGGTCTCGTGGATCTCAATGCCCGATTGCGGGTCGAGGATGACGGGTGCCACACCGAAGAAGGGCTTCGTCGCCGAGCCTGGCTTGGTCGGCACGGCCCCGGGCAAGGGTGTGATCAGGTGGCCGCCGGTCTCGGTCTGCCACCAGGTGTCGACAATGGGGCAGCGGCCTTTGCCGATCTTCTCATTGTACCAGTTCCAGGCCTCGGGGTTGATCGGCTCACCCACGGTGCCGAGGATCTTCAGAGAGGAGAGATCGGCCGCCTCGACCCACTGGTTGCCTTTGCCCATAAGGGCACGGATCGCCGTCGGCGCGGTGTAGAATTGCGTGACCTTGTGCTTTTCGCACACCGCCCAAAACCGCGACGCGTCGGGGTAGGTCGGAACGCCCTCGAACATCAGGGTGATCGCACCGTTGGCCAGCGGCCCGTAGACGATATAGCTGTGCCCCGTCACCCATCCGACATCCGCGGTGCACCAAAAGATGTCACCCTCCTGGTAGTCGAACACGTATTGATGGGTGATTGCCGCGTAGACGAGATAGCCCCCCGACGTGTGCACAACCCCCTTCGGCTTGCCCGTCGAGCCGGAGGTGTAGAGAACAAAGAGAGGGTCCTCCGCGCCGACTTCCTCCGCCGGACACTCCGCAGAGACGTCCGCCTCCATCTCATGGAGCCAGTGGTCGCGGTCGGCGACCCAGGCCACCTGCTGGCCCGTGCGCTTGACGACAAGGACTTTGGGATCCATGGCCGTGTGGACGAGCGCCTGGTTGACATTGTCCTTGAGGTTCGTCGTCCGCCCGCCGCGCGGGGCCCCGTCCGACGTGATCACCACTTTCGCCCGGCAATCGTCGACCCGGTTGGCCAGTGCATCCGGGCTGAACCCCGCAAACACAATGGAGTGGACCGCACCGATCCGCGCGCAGGCCAACATCGCATAGGCCGCTTCGGGGATCATGGGCAGGTAGATTGCCACCCGATCCCCTTTCTCGACCCCGAGCGCCTTTAGAACGTTTGCAAACTTGCAGACCCGCTCAAAAAGCTCCCGATAGGTGATATGAAGCACTGGGTCGGCCGGGTCATCGGGCTCCCAAATGATGGCGGTCTGGTCGCCGCGCGTCGCAAGGTGACGGTCGATGCAGTTGGCCGCAACGTTGAGCGTACCGTCCTCGAACCATTTGATCGAGATGTCCGGGTGGTCGTAGGTCGTGTTCTTGACGACAGAGTAAGGCTTGATCCAGTCGAGGCGCTTGCCGTGCTCCCCCCAAAAGGCCACCGGATCCGCAATCGAAGCAGCGTACATCGTTGCATATGTTTCGGCATCCGCGTGCCAGGCGCGGCCTTCGACCCCGCCCGGCGCACCCATCGCATCTGACATGTCATCTCCCTTACGTTTCTCTTTGGCCGCCCTCTCGGGACAGCACCGGCTCCGGCGCCCGAGCCGGGCCGCGTGCCGCCGGTGCACACGACCGAGCCTCGTACCGACATCCCTGCGAAGCACCTTTGCCCCGCGCAGCCATTGATCTCAAGCAAGTTTGCCAGCGGTTTCGGCAGCACGGGGCCGCGCTTGCACCGTCCTGCAAATGGTGAAACGATTGAAGACGTCGCGCAAGTGTCCGAATGACACCCAGACCCGAGCGAGGCAACTCTGAATGACGAGCTCATCCACAGGCGGGCGGATCCGGGATGTGCGCCGCCGGGTGGGCATCAGTCAGACCGCTTTGGCGAAAGCCGCGGGCATCTCTCCCTCCTACCTCAATTTGATTGAGCACAACAGACGACAGATCGGCGGGCGCGTGCTGAACGCGATCGCCGACGCGCTCGATGTCCGGGCCGGCGATCTGTCCGAAGCGAACGATCCCGCTTACGTCGTTGATTTGAGGGAGGCTGCCGGACATGCCGATATGCCCCTTGAGCCGGTTGAGGATCTGATGCGGGCAACACCGGCCTGGGCCGAGTACACGGCCCGCCAACACCGTCGCATCCGGGATCAGGAGGCCGCGATCCGAGCCCTGACCGACCGTCTCAGCAACGACCCGCTCCTGGCTGAGACCATCCATGGCGTCATCTCGAATGTCACGGCGATCCGGTCGACCGCGGCGATCCTGTCGGAGGTCAGGACTCTCTCGCCCGGGCAGTTGAACCGCTTTCATGAGGGTCTGAACGATGAGAGCCTCCGCCTCGCCGTCGCCGCGCGAAACCTCGCCGAACATCTCGAAACGGCGAGCGGCGACACCTTGAGCGCGGTCGGCGTGGAGGAGACCCTGGATCGTTTCCTCGCCAACGCCGCCTATCACTTTCCCGAGCTCGACAGGGCGGGCGAGGAGCGCGCCGACCCCGCGCCGCTGATCGCCGCGCGCCTTGAGGCGGAGCCGGATCTCGGGCCGGCGGCAAGCACTCTCTTGGCGGATCATCTGCGGATCTATGCAAAGGACGCGAGGGCGATGCCGCTCAGTGCCTTTGTGGAGGCGTCAGATGTGCTGCGTTTCGATCCCTTCGCGCTCGCTCAGCAGTTCGAGCAGGATGTTCTCGCCGCCTTTCGCCGCCTCGCCACGCTCCACCGACCGAACCTGCCGGTGCCAGAATTCGGCCTCGTGATCGCGACGGCGTCGGGCTATCCGCTCTTCCGGCGGCCGCTCCCGATCTTTCCCTTGCCCCGGCACGGCAATGCCTGCCCGCTCTGGCCCCTCTTCCGCGCGCTCAGCGCCGGGGGCGCCCCGATCCTGGCGCGGCTCTCCCATGACTGGGGGGAGGAGATCACCGCCATCGCGCACGCCGCACCAAGCCACCCAGCGCGCCTCGGTGCAGCCGCCGAACAGATCACCGCGATGCTCTTTCTGCGTGCCGCCGACAGCCCGTTCCAGCCGCCGATGGCCGAGCCGCTCGAGATCGGCACCTCGTGTCGGATTTGCAGCCGCACCGCCTGCACCGCCCGGGTTCAACCGGCACTTGTGGGAAGCTGAGCGCAGCGCGGACTGAATCCACCGCTCTGCCATTGTCATCCGCGCATGAGGTGTGGGAAGGCTCGGGTGACGGGGACGGGATCGAGAATGCGTTTCGGGTTTTGGGGTCTTTTGATGGCCACGGCGGCCACGCCACTCTTGGCGGAGGGGCCGGGGGCGTCGTTTTTCGGCGGCCCGGGCCTCATCGATGCGCCCGTCGGCCAGAGCCCCGAGGATGCCGAAATCTTGGCGAGCTTCACCTACTTCGAGGGCACGCAGCGCACCGCGCTCAGTTTTCAGGCGGCCCCAAGGGTCAATGCCACGATCCGCTTCGCCACGATCCAGGATGCCGACGCGGACGGCGGCGATCTCGGCTTCCGAAGCTTCGATCTCCACTTCCAGGTGATCGACGAGGGGCAGCTCGTGCCGGGCGTCGCGGTCGGCTTCCGCGATTTCCTCGGCGACGGGGTCTACGGGGCGGAGTACATAGCCGCCACGAAGGAGGTGCTCCCCGGCGTCCTGGTCACGGGCGGTCTCGGGTGGGGGCGGCTTGCCACGGCCGACGGCTTCGATTTCAGCGTCGAAGACACGCGGGAGTTGACCGATCCGACCGGGCGCCCACAATTCGATGCGTACTTCCAAGGGGATGCCGCGTTCTTCGCGGGGATCGAGTGGCACACACCCATCCCGGGCCTGACACTGAAGGCAGATTATGTGGAAGATGCCTATGACGTGGAAGAGGACGCGGGCGGCCTCGCGCCGAGTGTGCCGTTCAACATCGCCGCAACCTGGTCGCCCAACGAATATGTCTCGCTGACTGGCGCCTATCTCTATGGCGACAAGATCGGTGCGCAGCTCACCTTCACCGCCAACCCGCGGAAGCCCTTGGCGCCGCCGGACCTCGGCTCAGGCCCCGCGCCCCTGATCGTTCGAGCGGACGACGCGCCGCGCGGCACGGCCTGGGCGACGACACCCGAGAACCGGGAGGCCCTGACGATCGCCCTTGGCGAGGCCTTCGCCGCCGACGGCATCCGGATCGAGGCGTCGCGGATCATGGGCGACACGGTCGATCTCCACATCGTCAACGAGGACATCCAGCGGACGCCCAAGGCGATCGGCCGCGTCGCGCGGATCCTGGCAAGCGCGCTGCCCGCATCGGTCGAGGTGTTTCGCATCACGCTTGTCGAGGACGGCCTGCCGACAACGACAGTCGAACTGCGCCGCTCCGATCTTGAAGCGCTGGTCGACCGCCCCGACGCCACCATGCAGAGCTTCGAGCGTGCGGTCTTCACAGACGCCGCCCCGCGCCTCCGCGGCCGGGAGGTCGTGCGCCCGCCCGGGGAGGGGCGCTTTTTCTGGTCGTTGAGCCCGCGTGTGCCCCTCAACTTCTTCGACACCGACGATCCTCCGGATCTCGACGCAGAGATCGTGGCGCGCGCCTCCTTCGAGGTGATGCGCGGCCTCTCTGTGACCGGAGAGCTCAGCCGGTTCGTCATCGGCTCGGACCAGGAGACCGTCTCGACCTCCACATCGACGCTGCCGCGTGTGCGCTCAGACGCGGATCTCTACTTCTCCGGCCGCGATGTCGAGGTCGACCGGCTGACCGCGGATTATGTCGTCAAGGCAATGCCCACAGTCTACGGCCGCCTCTCTGCCGGCTATCTCGAGCGCATGTTCGGCGGCGTCTCGTCCGAAGTCCTTTGGGCCCCCACTGCGAGCCCCATCGCCCTTGGGGCCGAAGTAAACTATGCCCGCCAGCGCGACTTCGACGACGCCTTCGCCTATTTGGACTACGATATCGTCACGGGCCACGGCTCGGTCTATTGGGACACGGGTCTTGGCGGGATCGAGGCTCAAGTCGATGTGGGGCGTTATCTTGCTGGCGACTGGGGGGCGACTGTCACACTCTCGCGGCGGTTTGCGAATGGCTGGGACGTGTCCGCCTTCGCCACGCAGACCGACGTCACCTACGAGGAGTTCGGGACCGGCAGCTTCCGGAAGGGCGTTCGCCTGACTGTCCCGCTCCGTTGGGGCCTGCCCTTCGAGAGCCGGAGCGCGGCCGTCCTCGACCTCTCTGAGTTCGACCGCGACGGAGGCGCCCGGCTCCGCGTCGACGGCAGGCTCTATGACCGGATCCGAGACACCGATCTCGGCACGCTGGAAAGCCAGTGGTCCGGCTTCTGGCAGTAGCCCTCGCGCTCGGCGCCTGCTCGAGCGAGGGGCGTGGACCGGTCACCGACGCGCTGGTCGAGCGGTTGGAGGACATCCTTCCAGGGGGACAGCCACCGGCGCCGCCCCGCCGCTCCGCCGCACTGACCCGCGCTCAGGTCGAGGCATCCGGCACCACGATGATCAGGGGCGGCCTCACGGACGCGGAGGATCGCACCATCCTGAGCGGCGTGACTGTCAACGACGGCTTCGTGACCTATGCCTCGCGGTTCGGCCAGACCGTCACGCTGCAGGGTGGTCTCATCACGGCGAGCCGCGGTGTCGGCTACGATCTTCTCGCCGTGTTGCCTGAGGCCGATGACCCGGTGGCCCGGCCC
>JBCCWM010000216.1:0-7424 GCA_039193505.1 Pseudomonadota bacterium
CGGTGCGCCCTTGGGAAACGCGGCACTGTCGCCGGCCCCAAGAAGGGTTTCGCCGGTCTCCTCGACCAGGACGACCTCCCCGTCCAGAACGTAGACGAACTCATCTTCGTGGCTGTGCCAGTGGCGTTGGCTCGACCATTGTCCCGGCGGCAACTGGGTGAGGTTGACGCCGAGTGTCGTTAGCCCGCCCGTGTGCGCGAGCCGGTGGCGCAACCGATCCGCACATTGGGCGGCGAAGCGACCTGGGTAGTCCGACCCCTCCACCACCACCGCCGTTGACGGCTCAACCTTTGGCATGTGGCCACTCAGTTGCCATAGGCGACCGAAGGCAGCCACGTGACCAGCCAGGGCAAGTTGAAAACAATCGCAAGCCCCGTGAGCTGGAGGAGCACGAACGGGATGATCCCACGGTAGATGTGGCCGAGCGTGACGCCCGGTGGGCAAACTCCTTTGAGATAGAAGAGCGCAAAGCCCACTGGAGGCGTCAGGAACGAGGTCTGCAGCGTCACCGCAACAAGGATGGCGAACCAGACGACCGAGGGATCCCGGACGACACCGAAGCCGTCGATCTCCAGGTTGAGCGCCAGGATGATGGGCAGCATCAGCGGCATGATGATCAGCGTGATCTCGATCCAGTCGAGCAAGAACCCAAGCAGGAAGATGATAAAGAGGATGAAAATCACGATCATGTAGGGATCGGTGAAGGCCGCGGTCACAAGGCTCTCGACGATTTCATCGCCGCCATAGCGGCGCAAGATGAACGCAAAGAAGTTCGCCGCCAGAAAGATGCCGACGATGTACCCGCTTGTGTTCATCGTGGAGCGCGACACCTCTTTCAAGACCTTGAACGAGAGCCTGCCGTTGGCCGCCGCCAGGATCGTGGCGCCGAGCGCGCCGAGACCCGACGCCTCCGTCGGTGTCGCGAACCCGAAGAAGATCGAGCCGAGCACCAGCAGGATCAGGAACATCGGCGGCACGACCGAGAGCGCAACGTCCCGCACGACCTCCAAATTGATCTCAGGATGGTCCGGGGGGACAGGCATCGCCTTCGGGTTGATGATCCCGTAGATGATGATGAACACGATGTAGAGGACCCCCAGAAGCAGCCCCGGAAAGAGCGCGCCCATGAAGAGGTCGCCGAGCGAGATGGCGAGCTGGTCCGACATGATCACCAGCATGATCGAGGGCGGGATCAAGATCCCAAGCGTCCCCGCCGACGCGATTGTCCCTGTCGAGATCGGTTTGGCGTAGCTCTGCCCCAGCATCTGCGGCAGTGCCATGACCCCCAAAAGCGTGACCGAAGCGCCGATGACGCCGGTGGACGCGGCAAGAATGATCCCGATCAGCAGGACCGTGAGCGCAAGTCCGCCCCGAAGCGCCCCGAACAGCACTTGCATCGAGCGCATCATCCGCTGCGCGACGCCCGACTGATCGAGCATCAGGCCCATAAAGATGAACATTGGCAGCGCGACGAGGACGGGGTTCTTGACAATCGAACCGAAAACACGGCCGCCGACAGTGCCGAGGCGCTGCCACGAGATCCCCGTGCGATCGAAGTCGATGACATCGCGAAAGAGCGCTCGGTTCGGATCGAGGAAGAGCTCTGCGATGATCGTGAACATCAATGCAACGCCCACCAGGGCGTAGGCGACCGGGACGCCGCGAAAGAGCATCCCGACAAAGACCAGAAACATCGCCGCGACGGCGATTTCGTTCAGCGTGAGCGCTTGGCCCACCCATTCGAGCAGCGCCATCTCAGGCCGCCTCGCCCGGGCGCTGCCGGGTCCAGTAGGCAATGCCGATCAACGCCGCGGTGACGCCAATCGTGATCAAGATCATGATCGAGATCTCTGAGCCGAGAACCAGGATTTCCTCTTCACTGTCCTCGACCGTCCGGGTCAAAACATCGAAGATCGGCTCTCGCGTGATCGCCCGCGGCTGAAGATCCGTGGTCAGGCGATAGTACCAAAATGCGATGTAGTAACAGGACAAGTTCACCGCGAGAAAGGTCGACGGAAACGCGAAGAGCAGCTGTTTCCAAAGCGCCGGGTGGGTCACCCTGTAGAGCAGTCGATAGTAGGCGGCCCAGATCGCAATCGCCATCACCACGAAACAGAGGTTCATCGCGGTCTTCAGAAGGTAGAGCCGGTGCAGGCCGTTGGGGCTGTCAGACCCTTCGCCCGCCGCCCAGGACGAAACGGTGTAGTGGAAGGTCTGATCCCAGCAGATGATCACGAAGGGCAGAAAGAGCCAGACGAGCCCGAAGATATCGATCTTGGCCTGCCGCTCCCGCGTGAAGTTGTCGTAGAAGATGTCGACCCGGACATGGCTGTTGGTTGTGACCGCGTAGGCCACGCCGACCAGGACCGCAGTTCCGTAGAGCCACCACTGGAGATCGTCGAGCCAGGCCTGGTTGCCGAGCGCCATGCACGCCGCCGTAAGAGGCAGACAAATCTGATCGGGCAGAAGGTCTGACCGGCCAGCGGTGCGCAGGACCACCTGCAGCACGAT
This sequence comes from Pseudomonadota bacterium, assembly GCA_039193505.1. Taxonomy (GTDB): domain Bacteria; phylum Pseudomonadota; class Alphaproteobacteria; order Rhodobacterales; family Rhodobacteraceae; genus Algicella. The sequence goes on from JBCCWM010000216.1 coordinate 2,512, forward strand.
GGCCAGCATCAAAATCGGGAATATCCAAGCGACGGCATTGCCGATGCCGATCACAAAACGATCGCCGAAGGTGTGTTCGGCGCGATCCGTCTCGCCCGGATCATTGATCGAGACAAGCTCGCTTTGGTCTGACATTGGTCCTCCCCCCAACACACAGCGACTGAGGGCAGCCTACGCCGCCCTCAGCCGTTTCTCAAAGGCCGTCCGGCTCAGCGCGGACGCGGGAGGTAGATGGAGTTGCCCCAAACGCGGTAGCCTTCGCGGAACTCTTGAAGGTCGGTCCAAACTTCGTTGAAGAACTCGTCTTCCGCGGCGAGCTCTGCCGCGACCTCGTTCCAGGCAGCCTCGAACGCGGCAAGTTGCTCGTCGTTCCAGGTCTTAATGGTCACACCGTTTTGCTCGGAGTTCTCGACCATAGCCTGGAAGTTCGTCGCTTCGCCTTCTGCATAGTTGTCAGTGATGTTGGCCATACAGGCGACATCGATTTGGTTTTGTGCGACCTCGTCGAGATCCTCCCAGATGTCCTTGTTGATCAACAGCTCGAAGATCGTTGCTGGCTGGTGCCACCCGGGGAAGTAGTTGTACTTCGCGATCTGGTGGAATCCGAGGTTTGCATCGATCCGGGGCATCGAGAACTCGGTCGCGTCGATCGCACCCCGCTCAAGCGCCGGGAAGATGTCGCCCGCGGCCAGAAGTGAGGTCGAGACGCCGAGACGCTGCATCACTTCGGCGCCGAGACCGAAGAAGCGCATGTTGAGACCCTCGAGATCCTCGAGCGAATTGATCTCCTCTTTGAACCAGCCGGACGTCTCGGGCGCAATGATGCCGCAGGGGATCACGTGGACGTTGTAGCCGTTGTCGTCATAGAGCTGTTGCCAGAAGCGCAGACCATCGTCGTAGAACATCCACGCCAAGAACTCGCCCGCTTCGGGGCCGAAGGGCACCGCGGAGACGAGAGAGGCGGCCTTCATTTTGCCCTGCCAGTAGCCGGCCGTCGTGTAGGCCGCATCGACGGAGCCGTTTGAGACCGCATCGAGGGCCTCAAGGGTCGGGACGAGTTCACCTGGGTTGAAGTGCTCGAACTCAACATCGCTCGAGATGCTGTTGATTTTCTCGACGAACGACACGGCCGCTGTGCCGAGGATCGGCAGGTTTTTGGCGAATGCCGAGGTCATCTCCAGGACCTCTTGCGCCGGCGCCGACGTCGCACCGCCGAAAGCGAGGGCTGTCGTTATGAGCAGAGTGCGTTTCATGCTGTTCCTCCGTGTTGGTTTTTGTCTCGACCAAATAACGTATGCATTGGCCGTGAGTGACGTCACGGTATGACGGTATGGGACGTATTGGAACCGGTTTTGCGGGTCTCGGCGTATTTTTCTTTCGCATGCTGCGCACCACTCTGCCTCCTCGACAGACAGCCGGCCCGTTCATTGCCGTGCGGCAACTGGCGTGACTTTACACGCCAGCGTCTGGGCAGGTAGCGTCCGCCCAGCAAAACGGGTGGCAACATGGCAGTCAGCGACGGCGCCTTCGTGGCGTTTGACAGCGTACAGAAGTCTTATGATGGTGAGACGCTGGTCGTGAAGGACCTCAATCTCGAGATCGGGCGCGGCGAGTTTCTGACGATGCTCGGCCCCTCGGGCTCCGGCAAGACCACCTGCCTTATGATGCTCGCGGGCTTTGAGACGGCCACCCATGGCGAGATCCGGCTTGACGGTCGGCCCATCAACAACATCCCGCCGCACCAGCGCGGCATCGGAATGGTGTTCCAGAACTACGCGCTCTTCCCGCATATGAGCGTCGCCGAAAACCTGTCCTTCCCGCTCGAGGTCCGCAAAATGGGCAAGGCCGAGCGCGAGGAGAAGGTCACGCGCGCCCTCGACATGGTGCAGATGGGCGCCTTTGGAGGGAGGAGACCGGCGCAGCTCTCCGGTGGGCAGCAACAGCGGATCGCGCTTGCGCGTGCGCTCGTCTTCGAACCGGATCTGGTGTTGATGGACGAGCCACTCGGCGCCCTTGACAAGCAATTGCGTGAGCACATGCAGTTCGAGATCACAAACCTCGCCCACCGGCTTGGGCTGACCGTGGTCTATGTCACCCATGACCAGACCGAGGCGCTGACGATGTCCGACCGCGTCGCCGTCTTCAACGATGGCCGGATCCAGCAATTGGCGCCGCCCGACGTCCTCTATGAGGCGCCTGAGAACAGCTTCGTTGCGCAGTTTATTGGCGAGAACAACACTTTCGACGGTGAGGTTGTCGCGGTGAAGGAAGGTGTCGCCGAGGTGCGGCTGGCGAGCGGGGCAGTGATCGACGCAACGCCGGTCAATGTCGGCCGCGCGGGCGACCGCACGCGCGTCTCGATCCGCCCGGAGCGGGTGGAGGCCAATCGGGACCGGCTGAGCCCCGATGCGCATACCCTCTCCGCCGAAGTGCTCGAGTTCATCTATATGGGCGACATCTACCGCACGCGCCTCCGTGTCGCAGGCAAGGACGACTTCATCATGAAAACCAGGAATGCGCCCGACCAACCGCGTCTCCGCCCCGGTGAGAGGATCGAGATCGGGTGGCTGACAGAGGATTGTCGGGCACTAGATGCTTGAGCATGCGGGAGAAACCCCGCACCAACCAAGAAAAGTTCAACAGGAGAGACATATGACCCTTCGGACAACGCTCCTCACATCGGCGGCGGCCCTTCTCGCGGCACCGGTTCTCGCGGGCGGCCACATGGCCAGCGAGATTACGATGGTGAGCTGGGGCGGCGCCTACCAAAACTCCCAGATCAAAGCCTATGCCGAGCCCTATGCCGAGGCGAACGGCGTGACCTTCGTCTATGACGAGAGCTCGGCCGAGGCGGTCGCGAAACTTCGGGCGATGGACGAGGCAGGCAATGTGACCTGGGACGTCGTCGACGTGGTTGCGGCGGACGCCATCCGGCTCTGCGACGAGGGGCTCGCCATGGAAATCGACCATGACGAGATGCTGGCAGCCGCGCCAGACGGCACGCCGGCCTCCGAGGATTTCGGCGACCTGATCGTCTCGGACTGCTTCATCCCGCAGATCGTCTACTCCACCACCTTCGGGTACCGCACCGATCTCGTGGGCGACACGCCTCCCTCGACCGTCTGCGACGTCTTCGACCTCGAGACCTACCCGGGCAAGCGCAGCCTCGAGAGCCGGCCGATCGCCAATATGGAGTGGGCGCTGATCTGTGACGGCGTTGACATCGCCGATGTCTATGACGTCCTCGAGACCGAAGACGGCCAGGCCCGCGCATTTGCCAAGCTCGACACCATCAAGGACGAGGTGATCTGGTGGAGTGCCGGCGCCCAGACGCCACAGCTCCTCGCCGATGGTGAGGTCGTGATCGGCTCCACCTATAACGGCCGTCTCTTCTCGGTCATCGAAGAGCAGGACCAGCCGGTCGGCATGCTTTGGGACTGGCAGATGTTCGACCTCGACGGGTGGATCATCCCCGCCAACCTGCCGGAGGACCGTCTTGCGCGCGCGATGGACTTTCTGAAGTTCGCGACCGACACGCAGCGCCTTGCCGATCAGGCAAAATACATCTCCTACGGCCCGGCCCGCGCGTCGTCGGCGCCGCTCGTCTCGACGCATGCCGAGCTTGGGATCGACATGGCGCCGCACATGCCGACCGACCCGGCGAACGCCCAGAACACCTTCCTCTTCAACTACGAGTGGTGGGCGGACTATCGCGACGACATCGACGCGAAGTTCCAGGCCTGGCTCGCTCAGGGCTGAGGCAACAGGCGGGGGCCCACGGGCCCCCGTGCTTTTTTTGGGGAGGGGATCCATGCCCAAAGCTTATGTTATCGGCCACATCACGGTGACCGACCCCGAGGCCTATAAAGCGTACATCGAGAAGGACACGCCGATCCTCGAGGCCGCCGGCGGCAAGTTCATCGTGCGCGGCGGTGCGTCCGAAGTGATGGAGGGCGAGTTCAAGCAACGACACGTCGTCATCGAGTACCCGAGCCTCGAATCCGCCAAAGCCTCCTGGCAGAGCGATGAGTATCAAGAGGTCGCGAAGATCCGCCACAGAAACGCGCTCTCCGACATTGTGATCGTCGAGGGCACCGAATGACCGACGCGGCTGCCCCGGCCCCGCCCCGCGCCGCCAATGCGGAGATGCTGGCGGCCGACGGCACGCCGCTGAAGCGCTCACTCGCGCGGGCGCTGCGCCGAGAGAAGCTGCGCGCGCTGATGCTGATCGCACCGCTCCTCCTGTTCATCATGGTGACGTTCGTCGCGCCGATCGGGGACATGCTGTTCCGGTCCGTCGAGAACCAAATCGTGCGCGACACCCTCCCCCGCACGGTCCGCGCGCTCGAGGCATGGGACCCGGCGGCGGGCGAGCTGCCGCCCGAAGGCGCGTTCCGAGCGCTCCATTTCGACCTCTTCCTTGCAGCCGAAGCGAAGGAGCACACAAAGCTCGGCACTCGGCTCAACTACGAGACAACCGGCATCTCCTCCCTCTTCCGTGGCACCGGCCGGAGCATCGACGACGTCGGCGACAGCGTCCAAGACCCGCTCGAAGACCTGGACCGCATCTGGGGGGACGGTGCGTTCTGGCACAGCCTGATGAGCGGCGAGGGCGCACGTGCCTCGGGCATCATTTCGGATGCCCGCGCCCGGCTCGAGGAGCTGACAGGCGATTCAAAGGCGGGCGAGATCGGGTTTTCTCCGGGCGCCGACATCTCGGAGGCGCTGCCGCGCACGGCGCGCGAATACGCCGCGTTCGCCGTCTTCACGGCCGTCGTCGATGGCGACACGGTCTCGGAAGAAGACCCTTGGGAGGCCGTCTACGCCGCCCTGGCCCTGGACCTCCAGGACCCTCAGCGCACTGACCGGATTGCAGCCTATGCCGGCCCCGGCGCCGAGCAGCTTCAGGCCGC
>JBCCWM010000217.1:0-7416 GCA_039193505.1 Pseudomonadota bacterium
CGCCCCAGAGCCCTCGAGGCCCCCCCAAAGACAGAAACCGCCCAAGCCCAACCACCGCAGGCCGCGCCGCGCCCCGACACATGGTGTCCCACAGGACCCGGCCCGCTCAGCGCCCGTCGATGACCGTCACCACCCACCTCCAACGGGATCGGCGTCGCGCGACACCACCCGCAAATCTGGGTGTCGCGTCAAACCGTAAATCTGGGTGTCGCTCGACAGGTGTCGAGGCCGCTCAGGCGTCCGGAAGCATAGGGGCCATCGCCCGACTGCCTCTGAGGGACCGGTGCAGGCCGACACTCTCGCGGCGGCCATCCGGCGTTGATCGGTGTGATTGTGCACCGCAAACGTCAACCGTCCCGCAGGGCGCGATTGAAGTAGATGCTGAGGGGTTGGACGAGGTATTCGAGGGGCGTTCGAGCTCCCGTCACGATGAAGGTCTCCACCGGCATGCCGGGAACCACTGTCTCTCCGCCGAGCTGTTCGGCAAAACCGGCGGTCGGTTTGATCACCGCTTCGTAGTAGACATTGCCTAGATCGTCGCGGGCAGTGTCGGCGGCGATCATGTCGATCCGCCCGGCAAGCTCCGGCGTGGTCCGCCTGTCAAACGCCGAGAAGACAAGGTTCACGTTCTGGCCGGGCTCGACCTGGTCAATATCGACGGGCCGGATGCGGGCCATCACTTGGATTGGCCGATCCTCCGGGATGATGTAGAGGATCTGCTCGGCGGGCTGCACCACAGCGTTGAGGCTCGCCACGGTCAGCTCGAACACCCGGCCCGCCACCGGCGCGCGCACGTCGAGGCGGGAGAGCCGCTCTCGGAGGCTCAGTTGCCGCTCGGCGAGTTCGATTTCCTCAAAGCTGAGATCGCGCAACTCCTCCACCGCAGCGCTTCTCACGCCGTTTTGGAGGCGCAGTTCTTCGATCGTCAGCTGCGCGTGGCGCGAATGGGCTTCGGCGATCGCCGATGTTAGGCGCCCGGCTTCACCATCCAGAGTGGCCGCCTCGCGGTTGGCGTTGCGCAACGGACGCACCTCGCTGAGGCCGCGCTCGAAGAGCGAGGTGAGGCTCGCGACGTCGTCGCTCGCGATGTCGCGCCGCGCGCTGACCGAGCTGAGCTGCGCCTCAAGGCCGGTCACCTGCTCGCTGACCTGCTCCTGCTGGCGGCGGAGCTGTTCGACCTCGCCCTCCATCGTTGCCATACGCGCGGAGAGGAGTTGCTGTTGGCCGTCCATGGCGGCGCGCATCTGCGCCGGGCTCACTTCGGTGAAGCTTGGCACCTCGCCGGGGGAGAGCGTGTCGCGGAGATCTCGCTCCGCCTCGAGCCGGCGCTTCCGGACGAAGAGTTCGGTGAGCTGGCGCTCAACAATGGCAAGCTCGGTTCTCAGGAAGGTGTCGTCGAGGCGAAGGAGGACATCTCCTTCGGCGACCCGGTCCCCGTCCCGCACGCGGATCTCGCGGACCGGTCCGCCATCCGGGTGCTGGACGACTTGCCGCTCGGTCTCCACCTGGACGACGCCCGGCGCGATGATCGCACCTGAGAGCTGGGTCGTCAGGCTCCATGCCGCGAGGCCGCCGATCAGGCCGGCTGCGGTGAGCGCGCCGATCAGGATCGGGAGGCGCGCGGTGATGGTGGTCGGGCTCGGCTCAGTCATGCTCGTTTGCCTCCTGCGGCGACCGCGCGGATGTCGGCCGCGTTGCTGATCATTGCCTTCATCACCTGCGCCTTCGGCCCGAGGGCGGTGATCCGGCCGCTCTCGAGCACCATCAGACGATCGGCCGCGGAGATCGCCGAGGGGCGATGGGTCATCACAACGGCCGCGCCGCCATTGGCCTTATGGGCCAAAAGCGCCCGGTTCAGCGCGTCGGAGCCTTCGGCGTCGAGGGCCGAGTTCGGCTCGTCGAGAACCAGCAGGACCGGGTCGCCGTAAAGCGCGCGGGCCAGCGCAAGACGCTGCTTTTGCCCGCCCGAGAGCCGGTTCGCGAGGGTGCGGACCTGCGTGTCGTAGCCATCGGGCAGCCCAAGGATCAGGGCATGAACACCCGCGCGCCGTGCGGCCTCGATCACGCGCCGTGCGTCGGGCTCAGCCGTCATCTGCGCGATGTTCTCCGCCACGCTGCCCTCAAAGAGCTGCACCTCTTGCGGCAGGTAGCCGACATGACGCCCGAGCGCCTCGGCCCCGTATTGGTTCAACGTCGCGCCACCGAGCCGGATCTTGCCGGTGGTCGGCGCCTCAGCGCCGACCAAAAGCCGTGCAAATGTCGACTTGCCCGACCCGCTCGGCCCGAGGACGCCGAGCACCTCGCCCGGCACCATCGACAGATCGAGACCTTGGACGATCGGCTCTTCGTCGCCGGGTCTCATCAGCGTGACCCGCGAGACCGTCAGTCGGGCGTCGGGGCGGGGCAAGGCAATCGGCGGGCGGCTCCGATATCGCTCTTGTTGGGGCTGGAGGGCCTTCAGATCGCGCCACGCACCCATGCCGCGCTGGAGGAGGTCCCACTGCGCGATCACCTGCTCGAGCGGGGCAAGCGCCCGTCCGAGCAGGATCGACGCGGCGATCATCGCACCCGCCGTCAGCTCCCCCCGGAGGACGAGCCACGCGCCGACCGCGAGGACGGCCGATTGCAGGAACAGGCGAAAGGCTTTGCCGCCCGAGGCAAAGACGCCGGCCCGGTCGCCCGCATTGAGCTCGGCCGAGGTCGCCGCGTTCCGCAGATGCGCCCAGCGGCCCCGCATCGCGGGCAGCATCCCCTGGGCGCGGATCACATCGGCGCCCGCCATGGCGCCCGCACTGAAGGTCAAGGACGCGCCTTGCGCCGCACGGGCGTTTTGGCGCGCGCGCGTTGTGGCGACCTGCGTCAGAAGCGCATTGACAAACAGCACCCCGGCGCCCGCCGCCGCGACGAGCCCGAGGAGCGGATGGAAGAGAAAGATCGCCCCGATAAAAAGCGGCGTCCAAGGCACGTCGAGCACGTTGAGAAGCGCAGAGGAGCCGGTGAGCGCGCCAACCGCGTCGAGATCGTTTGACGGCTGGGCGCCCCGCGCCTTGCCGGAGACCGCCGCGTCAAAGACCGGGGCCTGTCCGCTCAGCTGGAGCCGCGCCCCGATGCGGGCGACCACCCGGCCCCGCACATAGTCGAGGATCCCGTAGGCGAAGTAGAGCGCGGCGACCAAGGCCGTGAGGGCGACCAGCGTCTCCTCCGACCGCGAGCCCAGAACCCGGTCGTAGACCTGGAGCATGAAGAGCGGACCCGTCAGCATCAAAAGGTTCGTCAGAACGCTGAAAAACAGCGTCCAGCCCAAAAGCGGCCAGCAGCCGGCGCGCGTCAAAGTCATGGCTCGGTCTCCGTGCTAGAGAGAGAAAGGCGGCCCCGTGGAGGGGCCGCCCCGGATGGCGTCAAGAGAAGAGGAAGTCGCTCTCGCTCAAGCTGTCCGCACTGACCCCTGTCAGTGTGATGCTGCCACCCTCGAAGTGGATCACAGCACCGTCGGCGCCGTCCGCGATCAGATGCTCGACATCATCGAAGTCCCGCATGCCCCGGATCCGCAGCTCGATCAGGTCTTCGCCCGAGGTGAAGTCTGTGATCGTGTCGGTCCCGATGGCGTTCGTGAAGCGGAAGATGTCGGCGTCCTCCCCGCCGGTCAGGATGTCCGCATCGCGCCCACCGAGAAGGAGGTCGCGCCCCGCCCCGCCGTGAAGGATGTCCTCGCCGCGCCCGCCGAGGAGCGCATCATTGCCGTCGCCGCCCTTGGCAATGTCATTGCCGCGCCCGGCCAGGATCTGATCGTTCCCGTCACCGCCGAGACCGACATCGTCGCCATTCCCGAGCCGCAGCGTGTCGCTGCCGCCGAGGCCGGAGACAAAGTCGGTGTTGGCGCCAGTGCGAAACGCTTCGCCGGCGTCGGTGCCGATCTCGAAATCGACGCTCCCGAAGCCGCCATCGCCGTTCAGGATGTCGACGGGCAGAAGCACACCGTCGAGCACGTGGACAATGCCGTTCGTGGCGGGGATGTCCGTCGCGATTAGGGTCGGATCAGCGATGTCGGGGTCGTTGTCGACCAGGGAGAGGCCGTCGACGCCGAGCGACTCTCCCAGAAGAGTAGGGATCGCCTCAGCCACCAGAACATCGTCCGAGCCCAGCGCCTCGGGGGCCACATGGTAGAGCAGGATGTCGGTCAGCAGCGGGATCGGATCGGCGCCGCCCGAGAGCAGGGTGAGCGCCTCGACGATGTAGGCGAACGCATCCCCCTCATCATGCCCCTCAAACCCGAGCGCTTGGGCAAGCCCGACAAAAGCCGCGTCGTTCGGCGCAAAGACGGTCAGATCCGCCTCCGGATCGTCGAGCGCCTCCGCAAGACCGGCGGCCGTGACGGCATTCAACAGAAGATCGAAGTCGGTCGCATCGCCATCGAAGACACCGCCGCTTGCCGCCACGATGCCCGTGATGCTCTCCGTCGGCTCCGGGCCCTCGTTGCCCGGAATGTCAATCGGCAGAAGAACACGGTCGATCGCCTGAATGGTCCCGTTGGACGCCTCGATGTCGGGAAGGACAATGCTCGGGTTCGCGACATCGGGCTCGTTGTCCACAAGCACGGTGCCAGCCGCCTCGAAAGTGGCGCCCTCGAGAAGCGTGTCGACCGCGTCGAGATCATCGATCTCCTCTGCCGTTTTGGCGCCGGCGGAGACGTGATAGAGCAGGATGTCGGTCAAAAGTGGGATCGGATCGTCATCCTCGGCGAGTGCGGTCAGGCTTGCAACGATGCTTGCAAAGACCGCGTCCTCGTCATGCGTGTCACCGTCAAATCCAAGATCGACGGCGAGCTGCGTGAACGCGGCGTCGGTGGGCGCAAAGACGGTGATGTCATCGAGGCCTTCGACGGTCTCGACGAGGTTCGCCGCCGCCAGCGCTTGGACCAGCAGGTTAAAGTCGTCGGAACTCGACGCGATATCGACAATGTTGGGTGCCTCGGATGGGGTCTTTGGCATCGTGCTCTCCAGTTCAGTGGGGGTGGGAGGGTCGGCGTGACAGCAACACACCGTCACGCCCGGGGTTGACGCCTTGGGGGGCGGGGACATCCCGAGTGCAGTGAGGTGGTGTGCTGGCTGCCACGCCGGTACGGCCGTCGGAGTGGACAGGGCGTCCGTCGACGGTCGTCAGGGACCCGCGCGCACCATTGCGATGCGCGCAGGAAAGGCGGTTCGCCAGAGATCGGTCCGTGCGACCGTCCAATTGGCGCGAGTGCGGGCGACCTGCGGTGTCGTGCCTCGTGTGAGGCAGTGCCGAGACATAGGCCTGACGGGCGGCGGTCCGGCGATGAGCGCAACGTCGCCCGTCGTTCGGTTCGGCTTGACCTTTCAGTGGTATCGGCATCGGCGCAGGATCCGTGTGTAATTTTCACACGAGAGAGGGTAAGCCTGCGTCAATTAGGGTCAAGGATTGTGTGGAAAAAATTCCCACGGCATTTATGTTCGCACTGTCATGGTGGATCCGAGCGACCGTTTTCTGAAGGTGATGAAGGGCCTGATGCGCCCGCTTGTGCGCACGCTCATTGCGCGCGGCATAACTGCACCTGCGTTCTACAAGCTCTTGAAATCTGTGTATGTCGAGGTCGCCCACGACGATTTCCGCATTGGGAACAAAGCCCCGACCGACAGCCGCATCACCTTGCTCACCGGCGTCCATCGGCGTGACGTCCGCGCGATCTTGTCGAGCGAGGATGAGACGTGGGAGACGACCCGGTCGAAGACGGCGATGCTTGCCACCGTGATCGGCCAATGGCGCGCGCGGCCGTCCTATCTGGCGGAGGATGGCTCTCCCAAACCGCTGCCCCGGACGGCCGCAGACGGCGAGAGCTTCGAAGCGCTCGTCCGCGCCATCAACACCGACATTCGGCCGCGCACCGTGCTCGACGAGCTCCTTCGACAGGACCTTTTGGTCGAAGGTGAGGATGGGCTCCTTAGGATCTCAGATGCGGCGCGCCGTGGACCCGCCTCCGACGATGATCGGCTGGTGTTTTTTGCGTCCAATGTGGGCGACCATATCGCCGCCGCGGCCGAAAATCTTCTGGCCGAGACGCCGCCCTTCTATGAACGGGCGGTGTTTTACAACAACCTGAGGCCGGAGGCGGTGGATGCGATCGAGGCGCGCGCCAGACTCCTGTCCCAAAACGTGCTTGAGACGCTCAACGAGGAAAGCTTGGCCCTGCGCGGGGATGCTGAAATCACGCCGCCCGGCCGCGAGCGGTACCGGTTAGGCATTTACTTTTACCGCGAAACGGGGGAGCCCGAGACGGCTCCGCCAAGGGAAGCAAGAGATGAAGACGACTAGGCGTACCGCACTTCTGCTCGCGAGTGCTGCAGCCGTTGCGGCGTGCGATGCGCCCTCCTTGATCACGCGAGACCGCAAGGACCCGTTCGAGGGCGGCATCGGCGGCACGGGCATAGTCGGGACGCTCTATGGCTTCGGCAGCCTCTTGATCAATGGGCTTCGGGTCGAGCTCGCGGCAGGAACGCAGGTCCGCACGCCGTTCGGCATGGTCGGTCAGGAAGGCCTCGCGCCCGGACAGGTGCTGACCGTCGCTGCGGATCGGACGACCGATGGTCTGACCGCGCAGCATGTCATGATTGACTACGCCCTCGTCGGGCCACTGGTGCAAGGCGGCGGCAGCCTCTCCGTCAACGGCATTCGCCTGGTCGATCCGAGTGAGGCGCTCGGGCACGGCACGCCCGGTGCTCGGGTCGCTGTCAGCGGCCTCTGGACACCGGAGGGCGTGCGTCCGAGCCGGCTCGATCCGGCCACGAGCGGGGACGATCTGATCGCGGGCACCTTTGTCGGTGGCGGTGTCGGGGGGGTGGCGCTTGCCGGCCTCACCGAGACCCCACGCAACGGCAGCTACGTGGCTGCGCTCGGCCGAGTCCAGCACGCAGCGTTCCAGGTCCGCCGCGTCCATTCGGGGCGCTTTGACCGGCTCGAGCGGCTCGATCTCTTGTCGGTCGAGGGCTACCTTGAGCCCAGCGGAGCAGCGCCGGGGTTCCGCATCTCAGGGCTTGGCCACAACTTCGCCAGGGATGTTCGTCTCGCAGCCATCGGATCGCGGCGCGCACTCTATTTCGGACGCTACACCGGTCTCTTCGGGGCTGAACGGGGCTACCTCGTGCCAGACGCCTACGCTGCCCGCCGAGAGGTGCTGACACCAGGTCTCGCCACCGATTTCCGCGGCGACATCATCGATCTCTAAAGGCAGAGGCCGAACTAGTGCATTGCTTCCACCAATTGGACCCCTCTGTGTCTCGCGGCGATGATTTCGTCTGGGTCGGCGCGCCAGGTGGAGGGTTTGCGTCGGTCTCGTCGTGGTCGTTGATGACGCGGTTCATCGCGGCTTGCAGATCGACGACTGACTTGAAAACACCGCGC
>JBCCWM010000218.1:0-7393 GCA_039193505.1 Pseudomonadota bacterium
GTCACCAGGTCATCCGGTGTCAGGCCGCCATCGATGACCTGCCAGTATTCGTTATACGTCATGGTCGAGATGCAATCGGCCTGACCGCTCAGAAGGGGGTCGACATTGAAGCCCTGGCGCAGCACCTCGACCCCGCCTTCGGAGCCGTCGGTCGCAATGTCGAGCTGGCTCATCCAGCTCAGGAACGGGTATTCGTTGCCAAAGAACCAGACCCCCAACGTGCGATCGGGGAAATCGGCCGGCGTCGCGATACCGGAATCCTTGCGGCAGGTCAGCATCAACCCCGACGACTTGAACGGCTGAGCGATGTTGACCATCGCGAGGCCCTTTTCGCGCGCCGCTAGCGCGGCCGGCATCCACTCCACCGTGACATCCGCGGCGCCTCCGGCCAGGACCTGCGTGGGTGCGATGTCCGGGCCACCGGGATTGATGGTCACGTCCAGATCGACATCGGTGTAGTACCCGTTCTCGAGCGCCACGTAGTAGCCCGCAAACTGCGCCTGCGTGACCCATTTCAGTTGCAAGGTGACCTCGTCCGCAGCCAAGGCGGCGCCGCAGAGAAGCGGCAGTGCAAGGGCGGGTGCAATCGCTTTCGACATCATCGTCTCAGTCTCCGAGTTGATCCACACGTTGCGACGGATGCCAGAACGTGATCCGTTTTTCGATCAAGGCCACGCAGCCGAAAGCGAGGCTTCCGACCAGGGCCGCCACTGCGATTTCGGCCCAAACCAGATCGATCGACAAGCGCCCCACACTCGTTGAGATGCGAAAGCCCATGCCGCGTGTCGGAGAGCCGAAATATTCGGCAACGATTGCCCCGATCAGGGCCAGAGTCGTGCTGAGTTTGAGGCCGTTGAAGACAAATGGCATCGCAGCCGGCAGACGCAATTTGAGGAGCGTTTGCCAGTAGCCGGCCCCATAGGTCCGCAAGAGATCGCGCTCAATCGCTGTCGATGCGTTGAGGCCCTGAACCGTGTTGACCAGGATGGGGAAGAACACCATCACGACCACAACGGCCGCTTTCGACTGCCAGTCAAACCCGAACCAGCTGACCATGATCGGTGCAACGCCCACAATCGGCAGCGCTGCACAAAAGTTGCCAATGGGCAGAAGCCCACGTGTGAGAAAGGCCCAACGGTCGATCAGAACGGCGCAGATGAGCGCGACGGTGACGCCGATCGCAAAGCCCCGGAGCGCACCCCTCAGAACCGTCTGGACAAAGTCCACCCAGAGGAGGCCGAGGCTGTCGGCAAATGTCCGAGCGACCGCGCTCGGCGCGGGCAGGATGACGGGGCTCACGTCGAAGCCCGCGACCGCGCCCTCCCAGAGTGCGAGGATGGCGAGACCGAAGAGGGTCGGGATCGCAACGCGCACAGCGCCGGTCCGGTGCCATCTTGAGCGCGCGAGCCAGACGTTCAGCGCTGTGGCGCAGAGCCAGAATCCAAGCGCGAGGACCAGTGTCGTCATCGTGCCCCCTTTCGGGCGGGCGCAAGGACGCGCTGGGCCAGGTCGAGCGCCGAGACCAGCAGGCCGGCAAGAAGCGCCGCCATCACCAGGGCAGACCAGATGGCAAGCGGGGTTCCGAACTGATCGCCGATCAGGATCCGCGCGCCGAGGCCGCTGACCGCACCGGTCGGAAGCTCTCCGACGATGGTGCCGACAAGCGCCGCCGCAACCCCGACTTTGAGCGATGTGAACAGGTAGGGCATGGATGCCGGCAGGCGGAGTTTCCACAACGTTTGAAGCGGGCTGGCATCGTAGGTCTTGAGGAGGTCGAGCTCTGAGCGCTCCGGTGCGCGCAGCCCCTTCACCATGCCAACGAGGACCGGAAAATAGCAGAGATAGGCGGAGATTATGGCCTTCGGCACCAACCGGTCCTGGATGCCCATTTGCGCGGTCAGAACGATGATCATCGGTGCCAGCGCGACAATCGGTATGGTTTGACTGATGATTGCCCAAGGCATCAGGCTGAGGTGCGCCACCCGCGACCACACAATGGCAATCGCGCCCAAAAGGCCGAGTCCCGTGCCGAGGGCAAACCCCCAGAGGGTCGCCTGCAGCGTGATCCAGCTGTGATAAATCAACGATCTCCGCGAGAAGGCGCGTCCATTGAGCGCCATGGCACCCGTGGTCTTCCAGAGCTCGCCCGCAACTTGCCCGGGCGTGGGCAGGCTTGGCCTGTCGAGCGCGTAGGTGGCCGGGATCACATCCTGGTTGTCGTGCATCAGGCGCCAGACCGAGATCTCGCGCCGCTCCCGCGAGCCTTCGGGCTCAACGGCAATGCCGGCGCGCTCGGCCTGGTCGAGGGCCGTGCGGATGTTCATGGGCGCAACGGCGAGGCTCCAGGCGGCGAGCAGACCCGCGAGCACGAAGAGGATTGGCGCGAGATCGCGCATCACGCGGGCGGGGCCTCGCCTGGGCGTCCCGCGCGAAGGCCTGCGCGCACGCGCTGCGCGGTCGCAAGGAACTCGGGCGTGTCGCGGATCTCCAGCGGCCGGTCGCGCGGCAAGGGGCTCTCGATCACATCGGTGATGCGGCCGGGCCGCGGCGACATGACGACGATCTTGGTGGAGAGGTACACAGCCTCGGGGATCGAGTGTGTGACGAAGGCAATCGTCTTCTCGGTGCGCGCCCAAAGTTGCAGGAGCTGTTCGTTGAGATGGTCGCGGACGATTTCATCGAGGGCGCCGAAGGGCTCGTCCATCAACAGGATGTCGGCGTCGAAGGCCAGCGCCCTGGCAATCGACGCACGCTGCTGCATGCCGCCTGACAACTGCCACGGGTAGCGGTTCTCAAAGCCCTCAAGATCGACGAGGGCCAGCGTTCGCGTGACACGCGCCCTTTGCTCCTCTCGGGGAAACCCCATGATTTCAAGCGGCAGGCGGATGTTGGCGCCAATTGTGCGCCAGGGATAGAGACCCGCCTGTTGAAACACGTACCCGTAGGCGCGGGCCCGGCGGGCCGCATCGGGCGTCATCGCATTGACGGTCACGGCGCCCTCCGTCGGCTCTTCGAGCCCCGCGACGCACCGCAGAAACGTGGTCTTGCCGCACCCGGATGGACCGATGAACGACACGAAGTCACCGCGCGATATGTCGAGGTCCACACCGCTCAGCGCATGCATCGGACCATCGGCTGTCGGGAAGGTGAGACCGAGGCCGCGCGCCTGAATGGTGGGCCGATCGTGTCGCGGCGTGCCGGTCAAGGCCGCCGCGCCCCGGTCCCGCGGCCTCTCCGAGGAGCCCACGTCGTCATATCGTGCACACGCGCCGCACCGCGCCCCCGAGGAGCCGACCCGGGCGGTGACCCGGCCGCGTCAAAGCACTCGGCAGCCGTCTTCAAAGGACAGTCGCGGCAAGCGGTCCCACACTTTGGAGGGATCGCCGTGGCCGATGTTCATGATAAAGTTGATCCGCCAGGTGGTGTCGGCGAAGAACTCGGCATTCACGCCGTCCCCATCAAAGCCCGACATCGCCCCGACATCGAGGCCGAGGGCGCGCGCAGCTGTCAGAAAGTACCCCGCCTGCAAGGTCGCGTTGCGAAAGGCCGTCTCCTCCGCGACCGATGGGCTCGACGTGAACCACGACTTTGCGTCGCCATGGGGGAAGAGCTCCGGCAGCTTCTCGTAGAACTCAGTGTCATAGGCGGCCAGAACCACGACCGGCGCGGACATCGTTTTCTCAACATTGCCGCGGGAGAGATGCGGCTTCAGCCGTTCCTTCGCGGCACCGGTCGTGAGGAACACAAACCGCGCCGGCTCGCAATTGGCAGAGGTCGGGCCGAGTGCCGCGATCCCCCAGAGCGTGCGCAGCGTCTCCTCCGAGACGGGTGCATCGCGCCAGCCGTTCTGTGTGCGCGCCTCGTAGAACAACTGATTGAGCGCCGCGTCCGGCAAGCGCCCTTTGTCTTGGTTATCCGTCATTCAAAAAGGCCCCTACATCGCGCTCAAACCGGCTTTGTTGCGTTATGTTGAGCGCATGTCCCCCTTGTCCATAGAGAACAAGTCTCGCGCCCGGCAGGCGCTCGGCCAGTCTTTGCGACTGTGCGCTGTCGACAAGGGCGTCGTCGGCGGCCGCCATCACCAGCACCTGTGCCGAGAGAGTGCCCACCGCGGGCAAGCGAAACCGGCGGAGCGCGTCGATCCGGTGCTTTAGATTGGCCGCCCCTTGGAAATGCGCCTTTGCATGCGCCTCCTCGGCTGCAATCCAGTCTGGATGCGCGCTGATCCAGAACGGCGCATAGAGGAAGTTCTGCTGCAACGCGACGAACGCCGCGAGCCCCTGCGTCTCGAGGACCCCCAAGCGGAGGTCGAAACACCGCTCCGTGTGGTGGTCGATCTCGGGCCAGGCGTTGACCGCGATCAGACGGTCTACGCGGCTGTCGGAACGGCAGATGAGGTCGAGACCGACAAGGCCGCCAAGTGCATGGCCGATCAGGTCAAAGCGCTCCACACCGGCGGCATCGCAGACGCTCAGCAGATCGTCTGCGATGTCTGAGATCGACGTCTCCCCGAGATCGGCGGGGTTTTCGCCGGTTCCCCGCTGATCATAGAGCAGGAGGTCATAGGCGCCGGCGAAGTGATCTTTGTGCGGACCCCAGTATCCGGCCGCTCCGCCGAGGCCGGAGCAAAACACCAAGGTGCGCGCCGCCTCATGCCCGCATCGCAGGTGCGTGAACTTCACCCGCCGATCACTGCAACCGTTGCGATTTCAACCAGCGCGTCCGGTTTGACGAGCCCACATTGCACGCAGTAGCGCGCCGGCTTGTCCCCCGGAAAGTAAGTCGCATAGACCTCATTGACCGCACCGTAATTGGCCCAGTCGGTGATGAAGATGTGGTTCATGACAACGTCGTCCATCGTGCCGCCGGCTGTTTCCACCACGGACTTGATCGTCTCAAGCACATGGCGCGTCTGAGCGGCGGGGTCGCCGACATGAACGACGTTGTTTTCCTTGTCGAAGGGCAGCGTCCCCGACACGAACACTGTGTTTCCGGCCAAAACACCTGGCAAATAGGGGGCGAGCGGTGTGCCGCTGCCTTCGGGGATGACGGGTGTTTTAGGCATCTTCGGTTTCCTCTTGCTCCGATCTCAGGGCGGCGCAGAAATCCTCGGTCTGGCCGACCCATCCAAAAAAGGTGGCGATGTTGTAAACCGAGGCTTTGCGCACGAAGTCCGGCCCGATCTGATTGGTGGCGTCATCCAGCATCAGGCACGCATACTCAAGATGGAACGCGTCGCGGAGCGTGCTTTCCACGCAGACATTTGTTGCAATGCCCACGAACACCAGGTTTCGGATCCCGCGCGACCGCATCGCGCTGTCGAGGCTGGAGTTGAAAAAGCCCGAATACCGCGGCTTCGGGATGACAAGATCACCCTCCGCCGGCTGCAACTCCTGAATGATGTCGTAGTCCCAGCCGCCTTTGGCAAGCAGTGTCCCCCAGAGCTCGGGCGACTTACGCATCGTCTTGAACGCATTCGACTTTTTAAGGTTGGGCGACAGCGGCCCTCCGGCCTCCGTGTAGGTCGCATCCCAGCCGTTTTGGAGATAGGTAACGAGCACCCCGGCCCGACGACAGGCCGCAAGCGTCGTCCGGATGTTCTCGATGCACCCCCGCGCACCCGAAATGTCGAAGCCGGCGAGATCGACATAGCCCCCGGGGGTGGCGTAGGCGTTCTGCATATCCACAACGATCAGCGCGGTGTCGTTGGCCGCAAAGGAGAACGCTTCGGGCGCGGCGGCAACGGTCAGAGCGCTCACTGCGCGGGCTCCATCACTTCGGGCCGAACGATGCCTTGCCGGCACGCCATCAGCGGCTGGATCTTGGCGCCGAAATTCTCCGTTCCTTCGACAAAATCGTCGAAGGTTAGCAGAACGCCCCCAGTGCCCGGGACCGAGGCCACTTCGTCCAGCATGCGGGCCACCTGCGCAAAATCCCCGACCAGCGTGCCCATGTTCAGGTTCACGGCAGAGACCGGATCGGCCAGCTGGCGCACATTCGTGTCGCCGCCCGATTTGGTGTCGGCTGCCGCTTGCAGGCCCAGCCACGCAAGAGCCTCCTGATCGGCTCCCGCCTTGTAGGCCTCCCACTTCGCGCGGGCCTTCTCCTCCGTTTCATCGGCGATGATCATGAAGAGAGCGTAGGACTTCACGTCGCGTCCCGTTTTGGCGGTCGCCTCCTGCAGCCGCTCGGTGTTGCTCTTGAACGCTGTGGGGGTGTTGACCCCCTTGCCGAGACAGAAGTTGTAGTCGGCGTAGGTTGCGGAGAACTCGAGGCCGGCCGCAGAGGAGCCTGCACAGATGAGTTTTATGTCGGCCTGCGGCTGTGGGCTCAGCCGACAGTCGTTCATGGTAAAGTACTGACCTTTGAAGTCGCTCTGCCCGGTGGTCCAAAGCTCCTTCATGATGGCTGTGTACTCTGACAGGTATTCGTATCTGTTCTGAAAGAACTCGTCGCCCGGCCACAGTCCCATCTGATCATACTCAGGTTTCTGCCAGCCGGTTATCAGGTTGACGCCGAACCGTCCGCCGGAAATCGAGTCGATCGTCGCCGCCATCCGCGCAACGATCGCCGGTGGCAGCACCAGCGATGCGGCTGTTGCGTAGATTTTGATCTTGCTCGTAACGGCGGCGAGGCCCGCCATCAGAGTGAAGCTCTCGAGGTTGTGATCCCAGAACTCGGTCTTTCCCCCGAACCCGCGGAGCTTGATCATCGTGAGAACGAAGTCCAGATCGTACTTCTCAGCCGTCTGTGCGACCTGTTTGTTCAGATCGAAGCTCGGTTTGTATTGCGGTGCTGCTTCTGAGATCAGCCAACCATTGTTGCCAATGGGAAGAAATACTCCGATTTCCACTGCCTCACCCCCACGCGGAAGATCTATCCCACGAAACCCTCTCACTTTCCAATCCAACAGTCAAAATGTGCTGGCTGAAAAGGGACACTCCCGTCGCGATCAGCCAAAACGCTGTGCAGTTGGTCGAAACTGACCCAAAGCGTGGCAGACGATCGAAGCCAGAGCCCGCGATGGCTTCGAGCTGTGTCTTTGTGAGTTCTCCAATCGGGCAATCCACCTTGGGCGGCAGCGACCGCGTCAAGCGCGCCCTAATGCTTGCCGCTGAGACCGCTCGGAAGGCCGGCCCCGACCTGGCCGGGGTCCAGTGGCGTCTCATGACCACGAAAGGGCGCCCACAAGCAGGCCCTCTGCGCGGTCGCGAACCGCATGCTCAGCATCAGCCAAGCGGCAAGCCGGACGTCGTGCGCCATCCGGAGGGAGGGCAGACCTCTGTCGCAGCGGCAAAGGCGCTCATCGCGGCGCGCCGCACAATGCCGGAAGAGATCCGCGCGTGCAGGCGAGCGACCCGCATCTCTGACCCGAGATGACACCCGAACCCAC
>JBCCWM010000219.1:0-7384 GCA_039193505.1 Pseudomonadota bacterium
GACCCATCTCCTGCGCGTGATCGGCAAGGCGTCGCGCAATCTTCTGCCGATCCACGGTGTGGATCGCATCGAAGAGCGCTGCCGCAGGGCGCGTCTTGTTCGATTGGAGTGGGCCCACGAGGTGCAACTCAACCCCTTCGAAGCGCTCGCGAAACGCGGGCCACTTGCCCTCCGCCTCCTGCACTTTGTTCTCGCCGTAGATCCGATGACCGGCGTCGAGCACCGCCTCCACGCGCTCCAGCGGTTGAACTTTGGAGACCGCGATCAGGCGGACGCTGCCGGGCGGCCGCCCGGACTTTTCTTCGGCGGTCTGAATGCGAGTGCGGATCTCTTCGAGGCTCATGGGCGGCACATAGCGCGGGGTCCGCGATTTGGCCAGCCAGGGGAGTCGGAGCCTGCACGCACGGCAACGTGGAGCAGGCCAAGGGCGCCCGTCTCCGCATCGGTCACACGGTTTGGCGCATCGCACCCCGCCGCAGCGGCCCCGCGGAGGCTTGGATCAACACACGGCTCTCATGCCGGAATTGCGCAGCGATCCAGAGGAGGTCCGCGCGCCGGAACGCCACGCACCCCGCCGTCGGCGCTCGCGGCCGCCGCCAAACATGAAGGAAGATGGCGGAGCCTCGACCGGGAACAGCCTCCGGCCAATTGTGATCGAGGATCATCAGGAGATCGTAGAGCGGGTCCGGCCGCGACAGCCGCTCGCTCGAGCGCCCGGGCGTCGCACGGGGCAGGTAGAGGTTGTAGTGTGGATCGCGCGGGTCGTCGGACCATCGGTCGAACGGCCTGATCGGACGCGCCCAATCCGGCAGCGCGGCGCGCCCGATGCGGTCGGGCCGGTAGAGGAGCCCCACAACCCGAAAAAGGCCGGCGGGCGTCACACCGTCACCCTCGCGCTTCCGGGCGCTGATGCCGCCATAACCGGTGGCACAGGGCATGCGGCGTCCGCGGTAGTGGGCGCCCCAAGGACCGATCACCAGCCTGTCGGACGTCACCTCAGATGGCCCGACCGCCGCGCCTTGGTCGCGAGATAGGCGGCGTTCTCCGGCCGCTCGCCCACATGGAGGGGAACGCGCCCGGCAACTGTGACGCCCTGCTCGGAGAGGCGCGCGAGTTTTGCCGGGTTGTTCGTCATCAGCCGAACCGCGGAGACACCGACGGCCTTCAGCATCTCGGCGCCGAGGCGGAAGTCGCGCTCATCGTCCTCGAACCCCAAACGGTGGTTGGCATCCACCGTGTCAAACCCCTGATCCTGGAGCGCGTAGGCCCGCATCTTGTTGGCAAGCCCGATCCCCCGCCCCTCTTGGTTGAGATAAAGGAGGATCCCGGCGCCCTCCGCCGCCATGGTGTCGAGCGCTGCGTGAAGCTGCGGGCCGCAATCGCACTTGAGCGAGCCGAGCACATCGCCCGTGAAACAGGCAGAGTGCAGCCGCGCCATCACCGGGCCCGACCGGTCAGGCTGGCCGATCTCGTAGAGGTAGTGCTCTTCCGCGCCGTCGCCGGTGCGAAAGACGCGGAGGCGTCCGATGTCGGCATGCGTGGTCGGCACGCGCGCGGCCGAGACCTCGCTCAGATCCAACTCGCGGGGGGAGAGCAGCGACGCTTCAAGGACGGTCAGATCGGGCGCCGGAATGTCGTCAACGGGCACCACCAAAGCGGCCGGCAAGAGCTCTGCGACTTTGCAGAGCCGGAGGGCCGCGCGATGGAGGTCGGCCGGGCCCTCCCGCCGGGTCGAGAACGGGCCCTTCAACGGGTGCGCAAGATCGGCCGCCGGATCGGCGACAGCGTAATACCAGGCGAGCGGCGCGTCGGATGGCGGCACGACCCGAGCAAGATCGCCGTCATAGGCGCGCGCGGCCAGGGTCTCGGCACGGCGGCGGGTCAAAGCGAGATCCGGCCGGCCGAGCGCCCCCGCGGCGGCAAGACGCTCCGCCCGCAAAACCTCGATCGCCAGGACCAGTGCAAGCCCGGTGTCGGAGCGGATGACCACCGGCGCGCCCATCTTGAGGTCGCTCCGCGCGCGGGCCAAGCGCTCAACCTCTGTAAGAAACAGGCTCATCTGGTGACACCCCCGTGAGGCAGTCTTTCAATGCGTTTCAAAGACATAGCCCCATTCCCGTAAAACTGAAACATTCACCCGCCGCGATACACGTGGCTGTGACGCAGTCCTGCGGGCGCTTGCCGCTCGGCCGCAACTTGGCGCACCTTCCAGTCAGTTGAAAGAGGGTCCCACGATGAGCAATCTGAAAAAAATCCTCCTCGTCGATGACGACCACGACCTGCGCGAGGCGCTTGCCGATCAATTGGTTCTGACGGAGGACTTCGATGTCTTCGAGGCCGAGGATGGGGGCAACGGGCTTGAGAAGGCCAAGACCGCGCATCACGATTTGATCATTCTCGACGTCGGGCTCCCGGACATGGACGGGCGGGAGCTCTGCCGGCTCATGAGAAAGGGCGGCGTGAAGTCGCCGATCCTGATGCTCACCGGGCACAACACGGATGCCGACACGATCCTCGGGCTCGACGCGGGGGCGAATGACTATGTCTCAAAGCCGTTCAAGTTTCCGGTGCTGCTCGCGCGGATCCGCGCGCAGCTTCGCCAGCACGAGCAATCGGAGGACGCAATTTTCGCGATCGGTCCCTACTCGTTCAAACCGGCCGCCAAGATGCTCGTGACCGAAGACGACAAGAAGATCCGGTTGACCGAGAAAGAGACCAACATCCTCAAATACCTCTACCGCGCCGAGAGCGGTGTTGTGCCCCGCGACACGCTCCTCCACGAAGTCTGGGGTTACAACGCCGGTGTGACGACGCACACGCTCGAGACGCACATCTACCGACTCCGCCAGAAGATCGAGCCCGATCCTTCGAACGCCCGAATTCTTGTCACGGAGTCGGGTGGCTACCGCCTCGCGGTCTAAACGATCCCTGGGCGCCGGGGCAAAGGCGCACCCTCCCTGTTGGACTTGGCCCGGGCCGCGCGCCCGGGCACTTTTCAGGAGCCGCGGCTGAGCCAGCCACGCCGGCGCACGCGATCCTCGCGGAGCGGCGGCTCGTCATCATCAAAATCGAAGTCGAGATCGTCGGTCTCTTGGGAGGGGCTCGAGCCGCGGGGCCGCGCTGTGTTGGCCGTTGGCGGGGCCGACGGAAGACGCGGCCGGCCGACAGCCGGCTCCCGCGGGCGCTCAACCACCGGCTCTTGCGCCCGATCGACGGGCTCGCGCGGGCGTTCGATCACGGGTTCCCGCGGATCGATCACGGGCTCGCGGGGGCGTTCGATCACGGGATCACGGGTCGACAGACGAGGTGTGGTCGTGCGCGGCCGCTCAGCGGCCGGAGCCCGGGGCCGCTCCACCGGTTGGGCCGGTTGCGGGTCCGACGCCTGCGCCGGCTGAAGCGGGCGCGCGGCCGGCTTCGGACGGGGCGATGGCTGCGACGGCAAGGCTGTCCCCTCGCCGTTCTCAAGCGCCGTCAAAAGGCGCGGCAAGAACAGCTTCAAGCCCACCTCGGCCTTCCGGAAGCCGCCCCGGCGCATCGGGTCCATAAGGAGCATCAGCACCCAATCCTCGAGCCGCTTCACCAGAAGACTGTGGCCCTTGAACTCCAGATAAACGGAGCGGACGGCCTCCCCCCCGTCGAGCATATCGACGGCACCACCGAGAAGCTTGCCATAGCGTGCAAAGGCCGGTACGTTCAGGTCTTCGTAGCCTTCGCCAGTCCAATGCGCCGCGCGGGTCTGATCGCTGATCACGGCTGCATGGATCGCCGTGTTGTGCTCGGCGAGCTCTGCCAGGATGCCCTCGGCCCTCACTTCCCACTCCCCTTGCGGCGGTGGACGACGAGCCACGGCTCTCCGAGCGGCTCGAGCCGGTAGGTGACCGACGACCCCTCGAGCGTTACGCCGAGGCAGCCGGCGCCCTCGCCGAGATCCGTCGCGAACCGGTCCGCGATGTCGATCAGGTTTGCACAGACGGGCACGGCATCATCGGCGAGACCAACACCGTCGATCTCCTCCGCATCGAGGGTGAAGACGGCGTATCCGACCGCATTCGGATCCTCGGTCAGCTCCGTAAGGCGCGCTTGCTCCTGCTCGGAGAGCGCACCTTGAAAACTCTGGGGATCTGCCGTCACCGATCAATCCTTCAAAGAACGAGCCCGATCCAGCTGGCCCAAGGCACCGGCCCTGAACACGAAATTTATGGGGCTTTATGTTGATGTTGACAACCCGCGGCGCCCGTTCTGGCAGCCGCTCAGTACTCGACCCCTCGATAAAAGCGACGTTTCTTGGACTTGGTAGGGCTGAGCTGCGGCTTCGGCGGCGTCGCCGGCGGCTCAGACATATCGGTCAGCATCAATGGCTTTGCGGGGTGCGGCTGGTCCGGTTCGGGGAGCGGCTCCGCCACGACCGGCTCCGC
The DNA here is from genome assembly GCA_039193505.1 of Pseudomonadota bacterium. Classification (GTDB taxonomy): domain Bacteria; phylum Pseudomonadota; class Alphaproteobacteria; order Rhodobacterales; family Rhodobacteraceae; genus Algicella. The sequence goes on from JBCCWM010000219.1 coordinate 4,416, forward strand.
CCGCTCGGCCGGGGGGGGCGCCGGCAGGGCCGGCGTCTCAGCCAAGGCCGCGAGCAGCGGCTTGACGAAAAGGTTGACCCCGATCCGGAGCTTGCGCACCTGCGCGCGCCGCATCGGCTCAAGGAAGAGAACGAGGATCGCGTCCTCGATCCGTCGCACCATGACACTGTGGTTTTGAAAGTCGAACACAGTCGAGGTCGCCGTGCCGACATAGTCCTCGAGCTCGTCCATGGTCGCGAAGGCCGCCACGCCGAACTCCGCCACGTCTTCCGGTCGCAGCGCGCTGTAGATCCCTGGCAGATGGCTCGCGATCCGGGTCTCGGTTGTAAGCACCGCGCAGCACACGCCTTGGGTGTTGACGCAGAGTTTTTTGAGGACCGCATCAACGGACATGACGGAGGCCCTTTCCCGCTGCTTTTCTCCGCCGAACGACGACGGCCTTCATCGCAGTGAAACTGACGACGGCGACCTCTGCCGTGGCCGTCTCAGAGGTGATGGCGTGGCAGCCATCTTCCTCGCCGATCAGCTCGGCAAACCGCTCTCCCAGATCGGCGAGGTTCGAAACGACGGGCACCAGATCTTCATGGTCCACCTCACCGCCGAGCTCTTCACCGTCGGCAGAAAAGAGCGCGTGGCTGACGACCTGGTCATCCACGGCAATCGCTGAGATCTCCTCGCGCTCGGCCTCGGTCAGCAAGGCCACGACCTCGCTCTCAATGTGTGTCACGTTCATTCACCACCCCTGCGCGGCCCACTCCGCGTCCCCACGGCTGACCTCCGACGCGTTGTCGTGAGAGTGCCACAGATTCTGGGCGAGAATGTGGAGATCGCCACGCCAAAGGCCCCGCACATGCCCTCTCGCGCTGAAAAAGCGCCGCTCCGGCGAACGCGCGGAGCACTGCGGCACACTTGGTCGTCACCAACGGCCGCTCAGGGCGCCAAGAGCAGCGTTCGCACCGGTCAAGATCCTGAGAAACGGACCGGCCACGCACGCGCGGCCGCCGGCGGTGCAGGACCAGACGGTCGAACCGGGCTCTACTGCCGCACATCGCGTCGCGCGCCCCCCATGGCCGGCCGAGGACCCTTGTGAAGCGGCGCGCGCCGTCCCATAGAGGGTGGGCTGCCGTTAACGAAGGTTAACATGACCACCACGATCGCCACTTGGAACATCAACTCCGTCCGGCTGCGGGCGGGACTGGTGCACCGGTTCTTGGCCGATGTCCGACCCGACATCCTCTGCCTGCAAGAGACGAAATCGCCAGTCGAGAAGATCCCGACGGAAGTCTTCGCGGAGGCGGGCTACCCCCACATTCTCGCGCGAGGCGAAAAGGGCTACAACGGCGTCGCGATCCTCTCGCGAGAGCCGCTGGAGCCCGCCGGGCACCGTGACATTGCGGGGCGCGTCGACGCGCGTCACATCGCGGCGAAACTGCCGGGGCGTGGAACGCTCCACAATTTCTATGTGCCGGCGGGCGGCGATGAGCCCGACCGGGAGGTGAACGACAAGTTCGCACACAAGCTCGATTTTTTGACCGATCTCCGCGACTGGTTCCGCACCGAGACCCCGGGCCCCGCAATCCTTGTGGGCGACCTCAACATCGCCCCGGGCGAGGACGATGTCTGGTCCCACAAGCAGCTTCTGAAGGTCGTGAGCCACACGCCGATCGAGGTCGACCATCTGGCAGAGATGCAGGAGGCCGGCGGGTTCGTCGACGTCACCCGCAAAGACCTGCCAGACGGCAAGCTCTACTCTTGGTGGTCCTACCGAGCGCGGGATTGGAGTGCGGCCGACAAGGGCCGGCGGCTCGACCACATCTGGGCGACCGCGGATCTGGCGAGCGGGGCCGGCGGCAGCCAGATTTTTCGCAACGTTCGGGGGTGGGAGAAGCCGTCCGATCACGCGCCCGTCCTGGCGCGTTTCGATCTTTGATCGAGACGACGCAAGAGGGCGCGCTCGGGCGCATCACGCTTGCCGCGCCCGAACGTCACAATGCGCTCGACCGCGCGGGCATGGCGGATCTTGCGGCGGCATTCGACCGCTTTGAGGCGGATGGGGCGATCCGCGCCATCCTCCTGACCGGGGCGGGGCGCAGCTTTTGCGCCGGTGCTGTCCTCGGCGATGTCGCCGCGGAGGACTGGACCGAGAACCCGTTCACACCCCTCTGCGCGCGCGTGGAGGCCTCGCCGCTGCCTGTGGTGGCAGCCCTCAACGGCGGCGTTTACGGCGGCGGCGTCGACCTCGCCCTCGCCGCGGACATGCGGATCGGCGTGACGGGCATGCGGATCAAAGTCCCTGCGGCCGAACTCGGGATCCACTATCCTGCCAGCGGCCTCCGCCGGGCGGCGGCGCTCCTCGGCCCGGCCTGGGCGCGGCGGGTCTTTGTCTTCGCTGAGCGGGTGGAGGGGGCGGATCTCATCTCCAGCGGTTTTGCGGATGCCGTGGTCGCCCCGGACGCGTTGATGGAGACGGCCGAGGGCTGGGCAAACCGCCTTGCGGGCCTCGCGCCCCTCGCGCTTCAGGGCATGAAGCAAACCCTCCGCGAGATCCTCGACGACCGGGCGGACCGAGACGTGGTTCGCGCGCGCACCGCAGCCTGCTTTGCCTCCGTGGACCATCGCGAGGGCCTCGCAGCACAGGCGGACCGCCGTCCACCCGTCTTCCGAGGGCGCTGAGCCCTAGCTGTTTGATCCCACGGTTTGATGGTGCGATCCGTTCTGTGGAATGGAAGGAAGCGCTATGGGCCAAGTTCGTCATGGCTGCGCCACGACCGCGCACGCCGTCCGAGCAGCACCACAGCGATCGCAAGCTTCGACCGCGGAGCTGAGCCGGGAGGTGGGCATCAACCCGAAGACGGTCGCAAAGTGGCGGAAGCGGCAGTCAGTCGAGGATCTGAAGACCGGTCCGAAAGAGCCGCGCTCGACCGTCCTCAGCGAGGAGGAAGAGGCCATCGTCGTCACCTTCCCTCGGC
>JBCCWM010000220.1:0-7370 GCA_039193505.1 Pseudomonadota bacterium
CCAAACCCCGTCCCGAGATCTTCTCCCGATGCACTTCGAGGCGCACGTTGAGCGCGTCGTCCATGTGAACCGCGACATGAACCACCTGCCCGACCCGGTCGAGCGACGACACCGTGCCGCGCAACATGTCGAGCGCATCCGTCTCCGGCATCGAGCCGGCCGGAAGGATGTCCACGTATTCGGACGGCACGACAGCCATGGCCTTTGCCCCGGTGCGCGCGGCCTCCGGCGCAAACCCCGGGACGCCCCGCAAGGCGCCAAACCGGGTTTCCAAAACGGACTGACCGCCCGAGACGGCGCCGAGAGTGCCGTCAATGATCTTGTTGCGCCCGATGAAGCGGGCAACGAAGGGCGATTTGGGTCGTGTGTAGAGCGCGAACGGATCCGAGATCTGCTCGACTTTGCCCGCATTCATCACGACCACACGATCGCCCATCGACAGCGCTTCGGATTGGGCGTGGGTCACGAAGACGAAGGTGATCCCAAGCTCGCGTTGCAGGATCTTCAGCTCTTCCTGGATCGACTTGCGCAGGTTGGCGTCCAGGGCGCCGAGCGGCTCATCCAGCAGCAGGATATCGGGTTCCGTCACCAGGCCGCGGCCAAGCGCGAGACGCTGCTTTTGCCCGCCCGAGAGCGCGTTCTCCTTCTCCGTCGCAACATCGCCAAGCTCCAGCTTCTCGATCATCTCGTCGACCCTTTGGTCGATTTCACGCGCCGGAAGTTTCCGGACCCTGAGGCCGAAGGCGATGTTCTCCCGCACGGACATGTGCGGAAAGATCGCGTAGTTCTGGAAAATCGTGGCCGTCGGCCGCTTCTCCGTCGGAACACGGGTGTAGTCCTTGTCCCGGATCAGGAGGCTGCCATCCGTGATGCTCTCCAACCCGGCGATCATGCGCAGTGTCGTGGTCTTGCCGCAGCCGGACGGACCGACAAAGGATATGAACTCACCCTTCTTGACCTGCAGATCGAAGTCCTCAACCGCAACCGTCCCGCCTGGATACACTTTCCTGAGTTTCACGAGTTCCAGATCAAACGCCGCCATACCTCAGATCCTTCGTTCTCCTGCCGACGGTTGGGGGGAGCGCAGGTGTGGCGCTCGCCCCCGGGGTGTTGGGCGGCTTACGCGCTCAGGAACTCATCCCATTTCGAGATGAGATGGTCGTACGCGTCCGGCCACTGGTGCCAGTACTTGATCTGCGCCGCCCGCTCCTCAAGCGAGCCGCCGTCGCGCAGATCGCCCTCCATGATCCCGCGATCCGGTGCGCCGACCCAGGGCTTGCCCTCGTACCAGAAGCCGTACTTGTCCGCGGCCATCACATCCTTGATGTTGGTGGTGGGCGAGTAGTACCCCTGCTCGGAGACCGTGATCGCCGGCGGGCCGGAGAGCCAGTAGTCGCAATAGGCGATCACGGCATCGGCGTTCGGCGAGTTGGCGATCAGCGAGTTGCCGATCGACCAGGCGCGATAGCCCTCCTTCGGAACCGCGTAGGAGCACTGGATGCCCTGCGCCTTCACCGCCATCACCGCGGGCTGCCAGGCATCCGCGAGGATCATCTCGCCCGACGCCAGCAGGTTCACCAGCTCACCGAAATCGCCCCAAAGCGCGCGGAACTGCCCGTCCTTCTTCTTGGCAATCAGGAACTTGGCAGCCTCGTCGATTTCCTCCATCGTTGGATTGCCGGGGTTCTCGTTCTCCAGAAGTCCGAGCGAGGTCATCGCCAGAACCGCCTGACCGAACGCAATCAGCGGATCCACGTTGAGGCCGGTCTTGCCCTTGAACTTCTCATCGAAGAGCGCGGTCCAGGTGTTGGCCTCCTCGGCCTCCACAAGGTCCGGCCGGTAGCCGATGGAATCGAAGTTGTAGACGGTCGGCACCATCCAGAGCTCGGACTTGCCCTCATCGGCCCAGATCTGGCCCGAGATCTGCGCGCGCGGCTCCATGCGCGGGTCGCTCTCCGTGAAGGTCGGACGGATGTTGCCCCAGTTGGACAGCGAGGCGGTCGGGATCGGCGTGATCGTATTTGTGATCGTCATCGCCGGCAGACGCTCGCCAATGGTCTCCCACACGTCATAGGCATCCGAGCCCGACAGAAGCTCGGTCTGCGTGTTGGGGAAGATGTCGGCCTTTCCGGACACCGTTCCGACGCCCGAGCGCTCCTGGAAGTCGTTCAGGATACGCTCCTGAACCGTCACCGACAGCCCCACGGTGCGCAATTCCTGGTTTGCGAGATGGCCCGCAGCCAATGCCATTTGAGGTGTGAAGAGGACAGAGCTCGCGCCGAGCGCCGTGCTGCCGGCGAGGAAACCCCGTCGTGTTGAAGTATTGAAGTTCACTTTCCTACTCCCGTTGTGTCTTTCCAGACCTCGTTGATTGCCGGCTCAGTAACGGCCGACCAGCAACCCTCCATCCACCGCCACGACCTGGCCGGTCAGATACCGGGCCGCTGTGGATGAAAGGAAAAGGATCACATCCGCGATGTCGTCGGCCTCGCCGACCCGCCCCATCGGAATGAAGTCGGCGGCCTTCTCGAGGCCCGCAGGACCGAGGCTGTGCTCTTCCGATAGGGCCTGCGCCGTCCGGATATAGCCCGGAGCGACGCCGTTCACGCGCACCCCGCTCCTCGCAAGCTCCACGGCGAGGCCGCGCACGAGGCCCACCACTCCGGATTTGGCGGCGGAGTAATGCACATGCTCGTCCCAGCCGTAGGCAACGCCCATGATCGAGCTGAGACAGACGATGCTGCCTTGCCCGGCCTCGCGCATCTTTGGCGTGGCCGCCCGGATCACCCGGATCATGCCCTTCACATCAATGTCGAAGGTGTGGTCCCATTTCTCATCCGTCAGCGCATCGAGCGGGACTTTGTGGGCGATCCCCGCGTTGCAGACGATCGTATCGATCGCGCCGTGCTCGGCCTCGACCGCCGCCACCACCTCATTGGCCTGCGCGGTCGATCTGACGTCGAGCATGTGAAACTCTGCCGCGCCGCCTTCGTCCAGAATGGACTGCGCGACCTCGCGTCCCTCGGCCTCGAGTATGTCGGTCACGATCACGCGGTAGCCGGCCTTGCCGAACGCCTGGGCCGTCGCCCGGCCGATGCCGATGCCAGCGCCCGTTACCAGAACAGTCTTCATAACCTTGCCCCGCTCATAGCATCACGTCTCCGGAGTTCGGGCCAAGCGTCTGGCCGACATAGATCTTGGCATCCTCCGACGCGAGGAAGGCGACGGTTGCCGCAACATCCTCGGGCGTGCCGAACCGGCCGAGCGGCAGCTCGGATGCCTTCGCGCTCCGCCACTCCTCGGAGAGCGCCATCACCAGTTCGGTGTTGATCGGCCCGGGTGCGACGGCATTGACGCGGACACCCCGTTCGCTGACTTCCCGCGCCAGGGCTTTGGTCAGCCCGATGATCCCGGCCTTGGCCGCGCTGTAATGCGCCAGCTCGACACCGCCGATCTGGCCGAGCTGCGAGGCGATGTTCACGATGACGCCCCCGCCCGCGTCGAGCATTGGCCCGATGACCCGGCGACAAAAGAGATATGTGCCCCGCAGATGGACCGCGATCATCCGGTCCCAGTCGGCATCCTCCATGGCCTCGAGACGGACCTGCTGAACGATCCCGGCATTGTTGACCATAAGGCTGGCCGGGCCCCAAGCCTCCCGGCAGGCGGAGATCGCGGCGTCGACATCCGCTGCGACGCTCACATCGCCCGCAACCGAGATCGCGCTGCCCCCTGCCCCTTCGATCAGCGCGGCTGTGGCCTCGGCAGCCTCCCGAGACACGTCCTGCACGGTGACCTTTGCGCCCTCCGCCGCCAGCCTCAGCGCCGTGGCCTTGCCGATCCCGGCACCGGCCCCGGTGACAATCGCGGTATGATGCGCAAGGCGTCCGGCCATCAGATCTCTTCCTGAATGCCGGAGGTGCGGGCGCGTGCCTTGCGCACCGAGATCCCCATCAGAATTCCGTAGACAGCCAGCAGCGCGAACGAGAACAGGGTCGTCAGAACGCCGAAGGCAAAAAGGTTCGGGTGGATCTCAACCGCGAAGGTTCCGTAGATCGCAATCGGCATGGTCACGTCGGACCCGCCGGTGAACAATGTGCGGGGAAACTCGTCATAGCTGAGCGTCAGGGCGAACAGCATGGCCGACAAAACGCCCGGGAAGATGATCGGGAACGTCACTTTCCGGAATGTCCGGCCCGGGGGGACGCCCAGGGCCCAGGCCGCCTCCTCGATCGACTTGTCGAACCGGTTGAAGATGGCAAGCATCACGAGGAACGCGAAGGGGTAGGTGTAGACCACATGCAGCACGAAAGCCGTGCTCCACCAGTTGCGGTCGATGCCCATCTGACTTGCCACCAACGCCATGCCAAGGCCGAGCAGCACCCCGGGCACCATCATGCCGAGCACCACGAGGTAGAACACGATGCCGGAGCCCTTGAACCGTGTCCGGAAGGCCTGCGCCGTCAAAGTGCCGAGAACGGTCGAGACGACCATGGTCGCAAAGGCGAGGGTGAGCGAGCGGGTCAGTGCCTCCCCAATTGGCAGGGGCGCCACGCGCGACGGTGGCGCAAAGCCCAGCACATGCTGATACCAGAAGGTCGACCACTCGATGATCGGGAACTGGGGCCCGCCATCGGGCCCCTTCTGGAAACTCAGGATGCCCATGACGATGAAGGGACCGTAGAGAAAGGCGATGAAGAGGGCGGTGTAGACGGCCAGGAGGAGGCGGAGAGACTTCAGTTCATGCATGACCGACCCCTCCTCACAGTTCCTTACGCAGGTTCACGACCCGCAGAAGCACTGTGATGACGACGGCCATCACGGCTGTGAGGATCACCCCGACGACGGCGGCAAAGGCCCATTTCAAGGACCCGACCTGCGTCACGATGATGTTTCCGAGGAGGTTCACCTTCCGGCCGGACAGGGCGGAGGCGGTCGCGAACTCTCCGAGAACCATCACGGAAACGAAGATCGCCCCGACGACCACGCCCGGCAGGCTCAGCGGAAAGATGATCTTCCGGAAGATCGTCCAGGACGAGGCCCCCAGATCCCGGGCCGCTTCGATCAGGCTCTGATCGATCCGCGCCAGCATGAAGGCAATCGGCCCGACCATAAAGACGACGTAGATCTGCACCATCCCGATGATCACGGACAACTCGGTGAAGAGCAGCACCTCGATCGGCTGATCGATGATCCCCATGCCCTGCAACAGGATGTTGACCGCCCCCTCCTTGCCGAGCATCGGCCGCCACGCGAGCACGCGGATCAGAAACGAGGTCCAGAATGGGATGACGCAGGCCACGAGGAGAATCGTCTGCAGGGTCTTGTTTCGGACGAACTGCCCGATGAAGAGCGCCGTCGGATACCCGATCAGCAATGTGAGGCAGAGAACCGTCAGCCAGATCCTGAGTGTGCGCAGCAAGGCGCCGAAATAGGTCTCGGACGCAAAGAAGGTCTGCCAGCTCTTTATCGTCAGATCAGACGAGATGGCGAAGGTCGTCTGTGTCCAGAAGCTCACATAGACCATCATCAGAAGCGGCACGACGAGGAACAGAACCATCCACACAACGCCCGGCGCCAGCAGGAGATAGTGCCGGTTCCGGGCCCAGAAGCTCTCCTGCGGCGCGGGTACGGTGGTTGCGGGACGCACGTCGCTGGCGTTTGTTGCCACCATCACGCCGCTCCTTTGGCCGCCGCCACGGAGATCAAGTCGCCGCGGCCATCGTAGAACAACACATCCCGCCCGTCCCAGCTGAGGGTCACCGCTTCGCCGACGCCGAACGTCTCGGGGTCCGAGGAGCTCAGATGCCGCTCGACTTCGAAGATCCCGCCCGAGGCCATCTTGAAGAAGTAGACGACCTTGGACCCCATGAACTCGCTGGTGACGAAATGGGCCTTGAGCGCGGTTCCCCCGGCCTCAGCGCCGTCTCGGTGCATCTCGACGGCGTCGTATCGCACCGCCACGCTCGACACGCCCGCGGCGCCGTGGGGCACCGGGATCTGGACCTCACCGTTCGTGAAGACACCGCCTTCGGTCGTCCCGTGCAGAAGGTTGTAGGCGTTGAGGAACCGCGCCACGCGCACGGTCGCCGGGTGATCGAAGACAGTGTCGGGCGGCGCGACCTGGATCGCGCGCCCCTCATCGAGGACGATCATCCGGTCGCCCATCGCAATCGCTTCGCTTTCGTTGCCCGTGACGTGAAAGAAAGTCACGCCGAGGGCCTTGCGGATCTTGCGCAGCTCGACCGTCATGCGTTCGCGGAGGTTGGCGTCGAGCGCCCCCAGCGGTTCGTCGAGCAGACAGACCTTCGGTTCGGTGATCAGCGTCCGCGCAAGCGAGACGCGCTGTTTCTGGCCGCCGGAGATCTGCCCGACCATCCGCGTCTCAAGCCCGTCGAGCCCCACCAGCTCAAGGCTGTGCGCCACGCGACGGGCGACCTCGCGCGGATCCGTCACCGGATCCTCTGCACGGTTCACCAGGCCAAAGCCGACATTCTCCTCAACCGTCATATGGGGAAAGAGCGCATAGTTCTGTTGGACGATGCCCAAGCCCCTCAGATGCGTCGGCCGGACGGTTATGTCGCCCCCGTTCAGAAGGATGCGCCCGGCCTCGGGCCGTTCAAACCCCGCCAGAACGCGAAGCAGCGTGGACTTGCCGGACCCCGACGGGCCGAGCAGGGTCAGATACTCGTCGTCCTCGACGCGCAGGGACAGATCAACAATGGCCGGCTTGTCGTCGAAGGATTTCGACACACCGATAAGTTCCATCATGACGCAGATGTCTCCTTCGCATGTCGCAAGAGATTTCGCTGCCATCCCACCAGAAAGGTTTGCGCTTCGTACGCATAAGTCAAAATTTTTCCTTGTTGCTGCCCGAAACTTTCCGCTTTTGAGCCCGTTTTTGACGATCTTTGCCGCACAAGAGCATCGAAAAAATGTATCTTGTAGGCGATATCCCTATAATCCTGCTGGGATTGAAAAGGCCCGCAAAATCGCGGAGAACGCGAAACACCATGCAGAACGACGTGCCCGCGCAGCCGACCGAACCCACGCGACCGGCCCCCCACTATGTGGAGATCAAGCGCGCGATCGAGGCCGCGATCGACGCCGGGACCCTCGAAGAAGGCACCATTCTCACCGAAGGCCCGGTTGCCGAACTCTTCCGGACCAGCCGCACGCCGGTGCGCACCGCGTTCGGACACCTGCTTGATGAGCGGCGCATCCGCCGGTTCAATGGCCGGGGCTTTGTTGTGGGCGCGTCCGCAGCCCTGCCGGAGCGGCGCCAACTGACGCCGGCCATGCTCGGCCTCGACCCCAATGAGCGCGCCGAACCGCGTCCCGATTCCGCGCGTCTGATCGAGGGCGAGTTC
>JBCCWM010000221.1:0-7354 GCA_039193505.1 Pseudomonadota bacterium
CCAGGGGCGCGGGCCGGCGCTCGCGACCGCTTTCGGTGTGGGCGCCGCGGCGATCGTCATGTCGGTTTTGACGGTCCTGGGGCTCGCCGTGCTCTTTGCGGAGATGGCGGAGCTGATGACCCTCGTGCGCTGGATCGGCGCGGCCTATCTCATCTGGCTTGCCTACGGCGCGTTTCGAAACGCGTTCGCGCCGCCCGAGCTCTCGCTCGAGGACATGCCCCGCACGGCGACCTGGCGGCTGATCCTGACGGGCCTCGTGCTGCAGGTGTCGAACCCGAAGGCGCTCCTTTTCTGGGTGGCGGTGGCGAGTGTCGGGGGGCTCGGGACGGCGCCGATGTCGGTGATCGGCATCTTTGTGCTCGGCGCATTCCTGGTGTCTTTGATCGGTCATTCGACCTGGGCCGTTCTGTTGTCGGCTGCGCCGGTGCGGCGGGCCTATCTTTCGGCGCGCCAGCCGGTCGAGGTCGCGCTCGGCAGCGTCTTCACCTACGCCGCCTTTCGGCTTGCGACAGCGCGGGGCTGAGCGATGGAGTTCACTGACGTCATCCAGCTTCTCGACAGCTCCATGCGGCTGGCGACGCCGCTGCTGCTCGCCTGCCTCGCCGGGCTTTTTTCTGAGCGGGCGGGAATTTTTGACATCGGGCTCGAAGGCAAGATGCTCGCAGCGGCTTTCGCAGCGGCCGCTGTCGCCGCCTGGGTCCATGCGCCCTACATCGCCGATCCCTTCCCGGGCCAGGTCTCCGGGCTCGGGCAGCCATGGGCCGCGGCGCTCGCCGGCGTGGTGGCAGGGATCCTGGCATCGGTCGCGATGGCACTCTTGCACGGATTTGCGTCGATCACGCTCAGGGGCAACCAGCTGATCTCCGGTGTTGCGATCAACTTTCTCGCCTCAGGCGTCACCGTTCTCATCGGGCAGAGCCTCTTTCAGATGGGTGGCCAGACACCGCAGCTGACGGGGAGCGCGCGGTTTGGCGCGATCAATCTGCCCTTTGCCGACCAGATCCGAAACGTGCCGGTGATCGGTCCGATGTACGCAGATGCGTTCTCGGGCCAGGTCCTCCTGGTCTATGTGGCACTGATCGCCGTGCCGGTCACCTGGTGGGTGCTCTTCCGGACGCGCTTCGGCCTCCGCCTCCGCGCCGTGGGTGAGAACCCGGGCGCCGTCGACACTGCGGGCGTCAGTGTCTCAAGCCAGCGCTATGCAGCGGTCCTGATCTGCGGCGTCCTCTGCGGTGTTGCGGGCGCCTACCTCTCGATGGGCACCTCGGCAGCGGGCTTTGTGCGGGACATGACGGCGGGCAAGGGCTTCATCGCGCTCGCAGCGCTCATCTTTGCCAAGTGGCGGCCCTGGTACGCGCTCGGCGCGTGCCTCCTCTTCGGGCTGCTCGAGGCGATCGGGGCCAAGTACCAATCCGTCGACACCGGCCTATTCGTCATCCCGGTCCAGTTCATGCAGGCATTGCCCTACATCCTGACCGTCGTGATCCTCGCTGGGTTCGTCGGCAAGGCGATCCCGCCCCGCGCCGGTGGCGTTCCTTACGTGAAAGAGCGGTAGCGGTGCCCATGGACGCGACCCTCGAGACGATCCGTGCTGCCGCGGGGGCCGCGCCGGTCGCCGCGGGCCTGATCCTCGGCTCCGGCCTCGGACACTTGGCGGATGCGGTGGAGGGCGTGGCGATCGACTATGAGGCGCTGGAGGGCTTTCCGGCCGCAGGCGTCTCAGGCCACAAAGCGAAGCTTGTCATCGGCATGCTCGAAGGGACGCGGGTGGCGGTCCTTGGCGGGCGGGCGCATTACTACGAGCACGGGGATGCGGCCGCCATGCGCCGACCGCTCGAAGTGCTGCAAGCGCTCGGGGCTGAGCGGCTCTATCTCACGAACGCGGCCGGGTCCTTCCGGGCCGACATTCCGCCGGGCGATCTGATGCTGATCACGGATCACATCAACTACTCCGGTCTGAACCCCCTCATCGGCGAACCGACAGACGCGCGGTTCGTCAACATGACCGACGCCTATGACCCGATCCTTCGCGCCGAGCTGAGAGCGGCGGCCGAAGCCGAGGGGATCGCCCTCGGCGAGGGCGTCTATGCCTGGTATTCCGGCCCCTCCTTCGAGACGCCGGCCGAGATCCGGGCGCTCAAGATCCTCGGCGCCGATGCTGTCGGCATGTCGACTGTGCCGGAGGTCATCCTCGCGCGCTGCCTCGGCCTCCGCGTTGCGGCAGTGTCGACCATCACCAACATGGCGGCAGGCATGTCGGACGAGGTCCTGTCCCACGCGCACACCAAGGCGATGGCGCCAATGGGCGCAGAAAAGCTCGGCCGGATCCTCCGCCGCATCCTCGCGTGAGCCCGTTCGACGCACCGGCCCTGCGCGTGCGCTTCTATGTCGGCACCGACATGATCGGCGGCGGCAAAGTGGCGTTCCTGCGCCTTCTCTCGGACCATGGCAGCGTCTCGGCTGCGGCGGAGGCCATGGGCGTGACGGAGACCCGCGCGCTCTTCTTCCTCGACACGCTTCAGGCCTGCTTTCGCGAGCCGCTGTGGACCGGGTCGGGCGACGCGCGCGACGTCACGCCCACGGGCCAAGCGCTCATCGCGAAGTTCGCGGAGACCGAGGCCGCCCTTCGGGCGGAGGCCGGGCCGTTCCTCGCGTGGCTGAGCGCCGAACAACCGGAGCGCGGCTGAGTTTTCGGCGCAATCGCGCTCAATGCTGCCAAAAGTTAGACCTCTCTTCGCCACGATTAGGCGCATGTATGTAGGTATGAACACGGCTTAACCGCACCAGTTTGGATGGATGACATGACGGGTAAGCAACGGGTCATGCGGCTCCTTCTGGGGAGCAAGCCGGAGAGGGGAAGCGAGCGTATGGAGCCCGTTGTTGGCAAGCAAGCGCCGATCATACTCAGCGACCGTCTGCCGACCGCGCCTGCGAGAGAAAGGAACGTCATGAACGAAACCGACGTGAGCGGCCTGACCAATCTGTCGGGCTTTCTCGGGGTGTGCCTTGTCGAGCTGGAGTCGGGCATGACCCTGGGCCACATCGGCAATCCCGGCTTCGATCTTGAGGTCGCCGCAGCCGCCACATCGGAAGTGCTGAAAGCAGAGCTTCGCGCGGTCGAGCAGCTCGGCCTGAGCGAGCCGATCGAAGACATGCTGATCACGCTCCAGACGCAGTATCACCTGATCCGGATCGTTGCGTCAGACAGGCGCGCGTTCCTCTATCTTGCGCTCGACCGCAAGACCTCAAACCTCGCACTCGCACGGATGGCGCTCCGCTCAGCCGAGGAGGCGCTGGTCCTCGCCGTCTAGCGGGCTCGGAGGCCTACCGATGGCGCGGATCCTTCAGCTCGGCGACAGCATCCTCGACAATGGCACATACGTCGCCGCTGGGGAGCCCGACATCGCCGCTCAGATCAGCGCGCACGGTCATGATGTCGAGATGGCCGCGGTCGACGGGAGCAGGGCAATCGACGTGCGCGTTCCAGAGCTCAGCTTTGCGCCGGTCCTGACTGTCTTGAGCGTCGGCGGGAACGACGCGCTCGAACAGATCGGCCTTCTGGCGGATCCAGAGGAGCTGACCTTCGCCGCCGCAATAACCCGTCTCCACGCGGTTCGGTGAGCGGTTTCGCGCAGTCTACGCGCCCCTCCTCGACCAGGTGCCGCGGCCGACGCTGATCCTGACGATCTACCATCCGAATTTCGGGCCTGAGGAACAGAATCTGCAGACCCCCGCGGAAGGGGCGCTTCTGGCGTTCAACGATGTCATAATGTCCGAGGCCCTGGCCCGGTCTTGCGAAATCCTGGACATCCGCAGGCTTTTCACTGGACCCGAGGACTACGCCAACCCGATCGAGCCCTCAGCCAAAGGAGGCGCTAAGATCGCCGCGGCGATCAACGCCGCGGCGAGCCGCGTCATTGACGGTAGTCGGGCTCCTCGACGTCGAGGATCCGCTTCATCTCCTCGAAATGCGCGATCCGCTCGTGCGGATCGGTCTCCCATCCGGCCGCCGTCGTCTCCGCCAGCGCGTCGTCCATGATCGCAAGCGGCTGGCCCGTGCTGTGGGCGAGCACCAATGTCCGCGCCGCGCGCTCAAGGAAGTACATCGTGTCAAACGCCTCCGCCACGCTGCTGCCAAGCGCCGTGACCCCGTGGTTCTGCATCATGATGGCGGTTTGGGTCCCGGCCGAGGCCGCAATCCGCTCCCCCTCAGCCTCGGCGAGGGCAATGCCGCCGAACTCGAGATCATAGGCGATGCGCTTGTAAAACCGTGCCGTCACCTGATCGACAGGATGAATTGTCGGGTCGGCGAGAGCGGCGAGTGCGGTCGCATAGGGCGGGTGCAGATGCAGCGCGACCCGTGCCTGCGGCAAGCGGCGGTGGAGCGCTGAATGGATCGACCAGGCCGACGGATCCGGCGCATCGGGCCGGTCCATCGTTGTCGGATCCACCGCGTCGACCAACAAAAGATCCGAGGCCTTGATCCGGCTGAAATGCCGCCACCGCGGATTGACCAGAAACCTGAGCCCGTCCTCCGACACGGCTGCGGAGAAGTGATTGGCAACAGCCTCGTTCCAGCCCGCGCGGGCGGCGAGGCGAAACGTGGCGGCAAGATCGACACGCAGGGTGGCTTCCTCAACGGCAATCGGGCTGTGTTCGGTCATCTGCTCACTCCTTCGGGTTGCGGCGCGTGAGAGGCATGTAGGACGGAACCATATCGCTGTTCCAATGATCGACAACGGCACCGCAGACCGTGCAGATGTACTTGCCCTTCTGGCGGCTCGCGGCCTGGTGGAAGTAGCGCTCATATTCTGAGCCGCACTTGCCGCAGACCACAACATTCCGCCCGCCGATGATGTCCGACATGCCGCCACCGCCACGTGCTTCGTCCGGACCCTAGCACAGCGTCGAACATGTCTCTGCCCTCTTTTTGAACCGCCCGGCCGTCCGTTGCGACGAAGGGATGTCGGACCAAGAGGAGGTACCCATGAGCCACGTCAAAGCTGCCATCGACTACTGGAACGAGCGGGAGAACCCGAGGCTTTACATGAAGCAGAACCTGGCGCGCTTTCTCGATGAGTGCTGGGAGGCCTACACGACCCACGACAGCCGCTACCACCTGGCCAACGGCGCACGGCATCGGGGCATGCTGACCGACATGGTCTACAATCTCTACACGCGGAGCGGCGCGCAAACGGCCGAGAACACAGACGAAAACGCGCGGGCCGCCCTCCTTGCGCTCGGCGATCTCGGAACCGGCATCACGCTCCAACATGGGAAGGGCGACGAAGTCGGCCTCTACCTCGCGCGGAACTTCCAAGCCAAGTTCGAACCCGGATCACCCTTTGTCGAGATCCCGTCCTCCGGCGTAAAACGGATGATCGCGTTCTTGCGCCGCAGACCCGATTGCGGCTTGGTCGGTCTTTTCTCGGGCGAGTTCATCCACTTCTCCAAACGCAGGTCCAAAGCCGTGACCCAGCGGATCTACATGCGGGTGAAACCCCATGCGCGGGCTGAGGTGATGAAGTGGATGTACAAGACCTCGAGGTGGATGTACGGCCTCAGCTCGTGGAAGTTCTACGTGCCGACACCGGACACGCAGCGCGCCGACACGTTCGTGTTGTACTTTGACAGCGAAAGGCATGTCGCCAAGGCCCTGGAAAAGATAAAGAAATACCAAGACACAGGTGCCAATCGCATGCAGTTCACGGCCGATGTGCCGCGCCTTCTGAAAGTCGCCGATGGCCTTCTCGGCGTCGGCAGCGGGGCAGAGCCCACAGTTGCCCTTCGCGAGCATGAGGTGCCGGGCAATGGGATGGTTCTGGCGCCGACAAACCGGACCAATTCAAGCTTTGGGCTCTACCGCGCCAAGCTGATCGCCGCAGCGCTCGACCTGACCATGCGCCTCGACGACATGCAGCGTGAGACCTTCTTGCGCCACGCAGCCTGCTTCTTCGAGATCGCTGGCATCAGCCCCCTGAACCCCGAGCGCAACATCGAAGCGGAGACGATGCAGAAGGCCGCGGCAAAGCTCGACGCCTACATCGCCAGCCTGCGCCGCGGCGGCCGGCGCCAGGCGATCCCATCCACCTACCCCGTCGTCCGGGTCACACGCCCCGCCGCTTGATCGGACCTGACAGGCACCTGTTGGGCCGGGCCGACGATACCGGCGCAGCAGGGGTCAGGCGACGATTTCCGCCGTCTCAAGGACCGCATGGAGGAGGACGTCGGCCCCCTTTTTGGCCCATTCAGGCGTGATCTCCTCCGCCTCATTGTGGGAGAGGCCATCCTTGCAGGGGCAAAAGATCATCGCCGTTGGCGCCACACGGTTGATCCAGCACGCGTCGTGCCCGGCACCCGACACGATGTCTCGATGACTGTAGCCGAGCCGCTCAGCCGCGGATCGGACCGCGCCGACGCAGGTCGGATCGAAGGTCACAGGCTCGAAATGGCCGACTGGCTCAATCTTGAGGGTGAGGCCGAGATCGGCGGCGATCTGGGCCGCATCCTCTTCGACATGCACCCGCATCGCCGTCAGCTTCGCCAGATCGGGTGAGCGAATGTCGACCGTGAAGACCGCCCGCCCCGGAATCACATTGCGCGAGTTCGGATAGACGTTCGCCTGCCCCACCGCGCCAACCGCATCGGGCTGGTGGTCCATGGCGATCCGATGCACCGCCTCCGTGATCCGCGCCATCCCGAGACCCGCATTGAAGCGCATTGCCATGGGCGTCGAGCCGGTGTGCGCATCGCGTCCTTCGAGCGACATCTCGAGCCACCAGAGCCCCTGGCCATGGGTCACGACGCCGATCTCGCGGCCCTCGGCCTCGAGGATCGGACCCTGCTCGATGTGGAGCTCGAAGAAGGCATGCATGTCGCGGTCGCCCACCTGCTCCTCTCCCTTCCAGCCGATCCGCTCAAGCTCCGCGCCGACGGTGGCGCCCTCTGCATCCGTCCGCGCATAGGCCCATTCAAGGTCGTGGACGCCGGCAAAGACACCCGAGGCCAGCATTGCCGGTGCAAAGCGCGTCCCCTCCTCGTTGGTCCAGTTGGTGACCACGATCGGGCGGCGGGTCTTGATGCCGAGATCGTTGAGGCTCCGCACCATCTCAAGGCCAGCCAGAACGCCGAGCACACCGTCATAGCGCCCACCGGTCGGCTGCGTGTCGAGATGCGAGCCCACATAGACGGGCCGTGCCTCCGGATCGGTGCCGGGCCGCATGGCAAACATCGTGCCAAGCTGGTCGAGACCCATCTCGCAGCCCGCAGCCTCCGCCCATCGCTGAAAGAGCGCGCGCCCTTCGCCATCCTCCTTGGTCAGTGTCTGGCGGTTGTTGCCGCCCGACACACCGGG
>JBCCWM010000222.1:0-7340 GCA_039193505.1 Pseudomonadota bacterium
CCGCGCGAAAGCGGCACATCGATGCTCGTCGATGCAAGCGGGATCTCCGGGACGATTGGCGGCGGCGCGCTCGAGCACCGCGCCATCGCCGAGGCCCGCACCATGCTCGCGACGGCGGGCCGACCCCGGCACCACCTTTCCCTGCCCCTCGGCCCAGGCCTCGGCCAGTGCTGCGGCGGCGTCGTCGAACTCCTCTTTGAGAAGTTCGATCGCAGCACTCCCCTTCCCGAAGGCCCCGTTATAGCACACGCACTGACGGCCGCCCCTGAGGATGTGCTTCCCGCCGTCGCGTCCGCCCTCGCCTCCGGCATCGACGCACCGACCAAGATCGATGGCTGGTTCCTCGAACCCGCCAAGGAACCCCACCGCCCGCTTTGGATCTGGGGCGCCGGCCATGTCGGCCGCGCGCTTGTGGACGCCACAGCGCCCCTCCCCTTCGCCGTCACCTGGATCGATGACGCGCGGACACGCTTCCCGGAGGACGTGGCAGACACTGTCGATCTTCTGGTCGCGGCTGAGCCGCCCCAGGCCGCTCCCCACGCGCCGGCTGACGCGCACCACGTGATCCTGACGTATTCCCATGCCATCGATCTCGCGCTCTGCCACGCGCTTCTGGCGCGCCCCGCCGCGAGCGTCGGTCTGATCGGCTCCGCCACCAAAAAGGCCCGCTTCCGCTCCCGCCTCACGGCCCTCGGGCACACCGAGGAAGCCCTTGCCCGTCTGGTGTGCCCCATCGGGCACCCGGGTCTTGGCAAAGAACCTGCCGCCATTGCACTCGGTGTCGCTTTCGACCTACTCCAGAGAGAGAGGGCGCTGGAGAGAACCGGGTGAGCGAGCTTCTGGAAATTCGTGGACTTACAAAGGCCTATCCGGGTGTTCTGGCCAACAGCGACATTTCCTTCGTGCTCGGCAGCGGCGAGATCCACGCGCTTCTGGGCGAAAACGGTGCCGGCAAATCGACCCTCGTCAAAGCCATTTACGGCCTGGTCCGCCCCGACAAAGGCGAGATGTATGTCCGGGGTCACCTCCACGAGCCCACGAACCCCGCCGCCGCCCGCGCTGCGGGCATCGCAATGGTGTTCCAGCACTTTTCGCTCTTCGAGGCACTGACCGTTGCCGAGAACATCGCGCTCGGCATCAAAGGGGGTGTGCCCGGCCCCGATCTCTCCCAACGGGTGCGCGACACGGCCAACGCCTACGGCCTTCAGCTCGACCCCGAGCGCCGCATCGGCGACCTCTCGGCGGGTGAGCGCCAGCGCGTTGAGATCGTCCGCTGCCTCCTCCAGTCGCCGCGCATCCTGATCATGGATGAGCCGACAAGCGTTCTGACCCCGCAAGAGGCGGAGACGCTGTTCCAGACGCTCCGTCAGTTGGCCGCCGAGGGCGTGGGCATCCTCTATATCTCGCACAAACTCGAGGAGATCCGCGCGCTCTGCGACACCGCCACAATCCTCCGGGGCGGGCGCAAAGTGGCGGAATGTCAGCCGGCCGAGCTTTCCGCGCATGCTCTGGCCGAACTGATGATCGGGATCGAACTCACGCGTCCCGCGCCCCGTCTCTACATTCCGGGACCTCTGGTCCTGTCCTTCTCCGGCCTCGAAGCACCGAGCCCGGACCCGTTCGGCTGCCCCCTCAGCGACATCGATCTTGCGCTCCACGGCGGCGAAGTGCTGGGCATCGCAGGCGTTGCCGGCGAGGGCCAGGACGAGTTGATGGCAGCGATTGCCGGTGAGATCAGGACCGCTCCAACGGCGATCACGCTCGAAGGGCGTCCCATCGGGGGCCTCGGCCCGGCGGAGCGGCGCCTCCTCGGCCTGATGAGTGCGCCGGAGCAGCGGATCGGCCACGCGGCGGCCGGCGAGATGACCCTTGCCGAGAACGCCTTTCTCACGGGCCGGACCCGTCAGCGCCTCACTTGGAACGGTATGGTTCGCCGCAGCACGACCGAGAACTTCGCCCGCGCCATCGTCAAGCGCTTCGACGTACGCACCACCGGCGTCGAGACCGAGGCCCGCGCCCTCTCGGGCGGCAATCTTCAGAAGTTCGTCATCGGGCGCGAGATCCTTCAACGCCCGAAGGTCCTCGTCGTCAACCAGCCGACATGGGGCGTCGATGCACTTGCTGCCTCCAAGATTCGCACGTCGCTTCGCGATCTTGCGGCGTCGGGCACCGCTGTGATGGTCATCAGCCAGGATCTCGACGAACTCCGCGAGATTGCGGACATGATCGCCGTGATCGCCCGCGGCCGGATCTCGCCCCCGCAGCGGAATGGTGCGCTCAGCAACGAAGAGATCGGGCTTCTGATGGAAGGCAGGGACGCCGCGCATGCTGTCGTTTGAGCCGCGCCAAGGCGGCCCGCTGACCCAGATTGCGACGCCGCTCCTCGCGGTCCTGGCGACAGTGCTCGCCGGGGCTGTCCTCTTTGCGTTTGTGGGCGCCGCACCTTTCGCCACGCTCGAGACCATCTTCGTCGCACCGCTCACAAACCCGTTTCAACGATCCGAACTGCTGGTCAAGGCAGCCCCCCTCGCACTCATCGCGATCGGCCTCTCCTTCGGGTTTCGGGCGGGGGTTTGGAACATCGGAGCGGAGGGTCAGTTCATCCTCGGCGCCCTCGCCGGGGGCGCGGTCGGCCTTGCGTTTTGGCAAGTGGAGGGGTGGTGGCTCCTCCCTCTGATGTCACTTGCCGGCATGCTCGCAGGGTTTCTCTGGGCGATGATCCCGGCCCTCCTGAAGGTCAAAACGGGCGCCAACGAGATCCTCGTCTCCCTTATGCTGGTCTATGTCGCAACGAACCTCCTCTCCGCCATGGTCGCAGGGCCCCTTCGCGACCCCGATGGTTTTAACTTCCCCGAGAGCCGGTTGTTTCACGACAGCGCGACGCTTCCCATCCTGGTCGAGGGCACCCGCATCCATTCCGGCATCCCCGTCGTGTTGATCATCGGGATCGGCGCCTGGGTCTTGCTCAGCGCGCATGTCTTCGGCTTCAACGTGCGCCTCACCGGGGCGGCCCCGCGTGCGGCGCGCTTTGCCGGAGTGCGGCCGGGGGCCATGGTCATCGTGTGCCTCGGGCTCTCCGGCGCCCTCGCAGGCCTCGCGGGAACGTTCGAAGCAGCGGGCCCCGCAGGCCAACTGACCCGCGACGGGATCGCCAACAACTACGGCTTCACGGCGATCATCGTCGCCTTTCTCGGCCGCCTGCACCCGCTCGGCATCCTCCTGAGCGCGCTCGCGCTTGCCGTGACCGAGATCGGCGGCGAGGGGGCGCAGGTTGTCCACGGCCTCCCCGCCGCAGCCACGGACGTGTTCCAGGGCCTCCTCCTCTTTTTCCTTCTCGCCTTTGACACCGGCACGCGCTACCGCATCCGCTTCGCGACCCGGAGGACCGCATGAGCCCAGCAGGCGCCCGCGCCCTCCGCGGCCAGATGATCGTGATCGGCGCCGCCCTCGTGGTGCTTGCGCTCTTTGCGGATGTGAACGGCATCCGTCCGGTCCTCCTCTACGCAAGCGTCATCGCCGCGGCACAGCCCCTGGTCTTCGCCGCCATCGGCGAAATGGTGGTGGAGCGTGCCGGCGTCCTGAACCTCGGCGTCGAGGGGATGATGATCGTGGGCGCGATCACCGGGTTCGCAACTGCGGTCGGCACGGGCTCCGCGCTTCTTGGCGTCATGGCAGGCGCACTGGGCGGCGCCACACTCAGCCTCGTCTTCGGCGTTCTGACCCAGATCTTCCTGGCCAACCAAGTCGCAACGGGTCTCGCGCTGACCCTCTTCGGCCTCGGCTTCGCGGCGCTCATTGGACAGAGCTACACCGGCCAAACCCCGCCACCCTTTCCCCGTGTCGACCTCTTCCTCCTCTCCGACGCGCCGGTGATCGGACGCCTCCTCTTTGCGCATGATCTCCTCGTTTATCTCGGCATCGCGCTTGTCACGGTGGTTTGGGGTTGGATCTCCTTCACCCGGCACGGCCTGATCCTCCGCGCGGTGGGAGAGGACCACGACGCGGCGCACGCCCTCGGCTACCCGGTCATCGCGATCCGGATGGCTGCAATCGCCTTCGGCGGCGCTTGTGCCGGCATTGGCGGCGCGTATCTCAGCCTCGTCCGCGTCCCCCTCTGGTCCGAAGGGATGACGGCCGGGATCGGGTGGATCGCGCTTGCCATCGTTGTCTTCGGCGCTTGGGCGCCCTGGCGGGTGATGCTCGGCGCCTACCTCTTCGGCGGGGTCACGATCCTGCAACTCAACATGCAGGCCGAGGGCATCACGGCGCTCTGGCTGCTCACCTTCGCGCTCTTCCTCCTGGCCGTGCAGGCGAGCGTCGATGCTATCATCCACGGGCGCGGGCGCATTGGGCTGGTTGTGTTTCTCTGGGCCGGCACTCTCGCCGCTGGCAGCGTCGCCGTGTTCGCCCCCATCACCATCTCATCGGAATATCTGTCGATGGCCCCCTACCTTGCCACGATCATCGTTCTCGTGGTGATGGCCTCGGACACGGCGCAGGCACGCCTTCGCGCCCCGGGGGCCCTTGGCCGCGTGTTCCGCCCGCGCGACTGATGGAGCGCGCGCGGATCTGGCGCATCCTGGAGGGCGAGGATCCCGAGTACGGCGGGATCGCCGCAACGGCCATCGGCACGGGGATCTTTCTCGGCGCGTTCAGCTTTGCCGTTGGTACGCTGCCCAACCTGCATCCCGCAGCTGTCAAGGTTCTCACCATCCTTGACGCCCTGATCCTCGGCGCGTTTGCGGCGGAATATGTGCTGCGCCTTTGCTCGGCGCCGCGGCCGATCCGCTATGCGTTCGGCTTTTGGGGGTTGGTCGATCTGGCCGCCTTCCTGCCTGCCCTCGTCACGCCGGAAGTTGAGCTTCAGGCCGCCCGCCTCCTTCGCCTGATCCTGTTTGCCCGGATCCTGAAGCTGATGCGCATCACCCACGCCTTCGACATCCTCTTCGACGCCCTCGAAGAGATCTGGGAGCAGCTCCTCGTCTTCACCTTCGTGATCGTGATCCTGCTCTTTCTGTCTGCCACCGGCATCTACTACGCAGAGCGCGCGGCGCAGCCCGAGACCTTCGCATCGATCCCGCATGCGATGTGGTGGGCCGTGGTGACCTTCACAACTGTGGGCTACGGCGATGCCGTGCCTGTGACGCCGATTGGGAAGCTCCTGACCGGCGTACTCCTTTTGATCGGACTTGCCGTCGTTGCGGTGCCGACAGGCTTGATTTCCGCCGCCCTCGTGTCAAAAACGTCGACACAGAGGAAGGGGAAAGACTGATGAACCTGCGTATTTTTGCAGCAACTGCGCTCAGTGCCTTGACACTCGTCACGGCTGCCCTGGCCCAGTCCGACGACCCGGTGTCCGTTGGCTTCATTTATGTCGGGCCAGTTGGCGATTTCGGGTGGTCCTACGAGCATGATCAGGGGCGCCTCGCCGTCGAGGCGCATTTCGGCGACGCGGTCACGACAAGCTACGTGGAAAGCGTGCCGGAAGCCGACGCGGAGCGGGTGATCCGCACAATGGCGCAGAACGGCACCGACCTGATCTTCACCACGTCTTTTGG
Organism: Pseudomonadota bacterium; assembly: GCA_039193505.1. Classification (GTDB taxonomy): domain Bacteria; phylum Pseudomonadota; class Alphaproteobacteria; order Rhodobacterales; family Rhodobacteraceae; genus Algicella. The sequence goes on from JBCCWM010000222.1 coordinate 5,559, forward strand.
ATACATGAACCCAACAGTCAAAGTCGCGCGCTCCTTCCCCGATGTGAAGTTTGAACACGCGACGGGCTATCAGCGCGCCGACAACGTCTCGACCTATTCGGGCCGTTTCTATGAAGGCCGCACGATCCTCGGCCACATCGCCGGCCGGATGACCGAGACAAACACCGTTGGCTACATCGCCTCCTTCCCGATCCCGGAGGTCGTGCGGGGCATCAACGCCGCCTATCTCGCCGCCGCGAAAGTGAATCCGGACATCGAGTTTAAGATCATTTGGGTCAACACCTGGTTCGACCCGGGCAAAGAGGCCGACGCCGCAAACGCCTTGATCGAGCAGGGCGCAGACATCATCATGCAGCACACAGACAGCCCTGCGGCGATGACCATCGCGGAGGAGACCTGGACCGACGACACGCCCGATGAGGGCGTCTACGCGTTCGGCCAAGCCTCGGATATGAAGGAGTTCGGCCCCAACGCCCGCCTGACCTCGATCATCGACAATTGGGCGCCCTACTACATCGCCCGGACGCAGGCCGTCATCGACGGCACCTGGTCGAGCGGGGACACATGGGATGGGATCGAACCCGGGATGACCGAAATCGGCGGCTGGGGTCCGCGCCTGCCGGAGGACGTGGCGGCTGAAGCGCAAGCGCTCAAAGATGCCATCGTTGCCGGAGAGCTGCACCCCTTCACCGGTCCGGTCAACCGCCAGGATGGCTCTGCATGGCTCGCGGAGGGCGAGACGGCCGATGACGGCACGCTTCTCGGCATGAATTTCTATGTTGAGGGCATCGAGGCCGCGTTGCCCAACTGACCTGAGCGCGCGCCCCGCGTCGGCGGGGCGCCGCGCCGCTACTGCGCCAGCGTCTTGGCTTGCCCGATCCAGTCGTCGCGGAGGATCCGACCGGGCAGACTGCCAATCTTTGCTTCGAGCCGCTCCGCCTCTTCCGTCGACCACGCAGCAATCTGGCTGTAGTTCGTGATCCCTTCCGCGTTGAGCGCACCGGCCATCTTGGGCCCGATGCCCTTGATCGCCGTCAGATCGTCGCTCCGCATCTCGGTGGCCGGCTCAGGCGCCGGCGCCTTGGCCGCCGGCTTGGCAACCGGCTCGACCTTCTCCGGAACGGCCTTGGGCGCGGGTTTCGCAGCCGCGGCGACCTTCTTTGCGGGTTTCCGCGCCGTCGTCGCGGTCGCGGGCAGAATGGCCTCGTCGGCCTCACCCCACATCATATCGGCAAACCGCCAGCGCACACCGAATACCGGCGCCATCGGCGACATGGACATCCAGTACTCAAACGCCGACTCGGTTGAGGACGGCATCAGACGCGTGAAGTCGAACTTGGCGGCAAGCATCCCCTGCATTCCCTTCTGTGAAAGTTGATGGCGGCAGTATGCCAGAGCAAATGGTGCAGTGCAACACGCTATCTTGAAGGCAGTGAGGGCCTCCCATCCGACCGTTGCGTGCGCAAAAACACCCGCAGTGCCGCAAAGCAGAGCACAGCCGCCAAAAGGAAAGGCGCGCCCGGCATGTCGGCCACGGCACCCGGACCGCTGAACGACCAAAACACAAAGGTGAAGAGAACCGGGCTGACCATCGTCGCAAGGCCTGTGAGGCTTGCCAGGATCCCCTGCAGCTCGCCCTGCACGTCATCGCCCACGCGGTTTGACATCGCTCCGGTCAGGGCCGGATCCGCCACCTCGCCAAGCGCGAGAAACGGGATGAACAAAAAGAGGACCAGCGGCGAGCCGATCAACGTCAACAGCACGAGCCCGATCGCGGCGAGA
>JBCCWM010000223.1:0-7328 GCA_039193505.1 Pseudomonadota bacterium
AAGTGACCGACGTCCCGTTGATCGACGCCGACTTCCTGAACGGAAGCTACGCCGAGGCGACCGCCCTGCCGGGGTTCGATCCACACTCGCGGGAGCGTTTCTTCAATCGTGAGCTCTCCTGGCTCACGTTCAATTGGCGGGTCCTCGAGGAGGCCTCAAACCCCGCCGTGCCCCTCCTTGAGCGCGTGAGGTTCCTGTCCATTTCGGGCTCGAACCTCGACGAGTTTTACTCCGTCCGCGTCGCAGGTCTGATCGGTCAAGTGCGCGAGGGTGTCGTTCGGGTCTCGTCAGATGGTCTGACGCCGGCCGAGCAACTGGCGCGGATCGATGCAAAGGCGCGCGGCCTCATGCGGCGCCAGGCCGATGTGTGGACGACGCTGAAGGGGGAACTCGCGGCCGCCGACATTCATCTCGTCGGGCCGGCGGATTTGACGGAAGCGGATCGCGCGCTTCTCGATCAGCGGTTTATGGACAATGTGTTTCCGGTGCTGACGCCGCTGGCCATCGACCCAGCGCATCCATTTCCATTCATTCGGAACGAGGGCTTCGCGCTGGGCCTTCAGCTGACCCGGGAGGCCGACGGACAGACGCTCGAAGCGCTGGTGCCGATCCCCGCGCAGCTCCCGCGCTTCACGCGGCTGCCGACGGAGAACGCGCGCCAACACCGCTTTCTCTTTCTCGAGGACTTCCTGATCGGGTATCTGGACCGGCTCTTTCCGGGCTATCGCCTTTCGGCCCACTTCACCTTCCGCGTGCTGCGCGACAGCGATCTCGAAGTCGAGGAGGAGGCCGAGGATCTGGTGCGTGAGTTCGAGACGGCGCTGAAGCGCCGCCGGCGGGGCGAAGTGATCCGGCTCAAGATGTCGCAAAACCCGCCCGCGGACCTCCGCGAGACGATCCTCACCGAGATGAAGATGTCGGGCGGCGATGTGATCGAGGTCGGCGGTGTCCTCGGCATCTCGGATCTCTCGGACCTTTGCAAAGCGGATCGTCCGGACCTTCTCTGGCCGCAATTCAAGCCGCGCATGCCGGAACGCTTGCAGGATTTCGACGGCGATATCTTCGCGGCGATCCGCCAGAAGGACATGCTGCTCCACCACCCGTACGAGACGTTCAACATCGTCATCCAGTTCCTGCAGCAGGCGGTCCAAGACCCGAACGTCGTCGCGATCAAGCAAACGCTCTACCGCACATCCTCCGACAGCCCGATTGTCGCGGCGCTCTGCGAGGCGGCGGAACTAGGCAAGTCGGTGACCGCACTTGTCGAGCTCCGCGCGCGGTTCGACGAGGCCGCGAACATCCGACAGTCTCGCATGCTGGAGCGTGCGGGCGCCCAGGTGGTCTACGGCTTCATGGACTGGAAAACGCACGCGAAGCTCTCGACCGTGGTGCGGCGCGAGGGCGAGAAGCTTGTCACCTACACCCATGTTGGGACCGGCAACTATCACCCGATCACGGCGCGGATCTACACCGACCTCTCGCTCTTCACCTGCGATGCAGCGCTTGGGCGCGACGTGACCCGGGTTTTCAACTACGTCTCCGGCTACGCGACGCCGAACGGGCTGGAGACACTTGCGATCTCGCCGCTGACTCTCAAATCCAGCCTGATCGACGGGCTGGCGGCGGAGGCCGGGCATGCTCGCGCCGGGCGGCCGGCGGCGGTCTGGGCCAAGATGAACTCCATCATCGAGCCAGATGTGATCGACGCGCTCTATGCGGCCTCGGAGGCCGGGGTGAAGATCGACCTGGTCGTGCGCGGGATTTGCGGCCTTCGCCCCGGGGTTCAGGGCCTCTCCGAGAACATCCGCGTCAAGTCGATTGTCGGGCGGTTCCTAGAACATTCCAGGATCGCGTGTTTCGGCAATGGTCACGGCCTGCCGTCGGACGGCGCGCGGCTCTATATCTCCTCGGCCGATTGGATGGACCGCAACCTCAACCGACGGGTCGAAACGCTGGTCGAGGTGAAAAACCCCACCGTCCACGCCCAGATACTGCGGCAGGTGATGGCCGCCAACCTGAAAGACCAGGCCCAGTCCTGGGTGCTCAGATCCGACGGACAGTTCGTCCGTCACAACGCAGAGGGGCCCGCGTTCAACTGCCATCGGTTCTTTATGCAGAACCCGTCGCTCTCGGGGCGGGGGCGGGCCGGGGCCACCGATGTGCCGGAGTTGATCCACGCGCCCGATTGACAGGGTGCCCCGGGCAAGACACCGTCCGCCAAAACGTTGCGCCAAAGGGAGGGTGCCCGTGACCGAGACCGCATGGCCGACGGCCGAAGGCGTCCAGACGTCCCTCAGTCGGATCGGTGTTGTCGATGTCGGCTCGAACTCTGTCCGCTTGGTTGTTTTTGACGGCGTCGCGCGGGCGCCGTCCTACTTCTACAACGAGAAGGTGCTCTGCGGGCTTGGCAAGGGCGTGGTCGACACGGGCCACTTGCATCCCGAAGGCCGTCGTCGCGCTCACCGCGCAATTGCGCGCTTTGTTGCACTCGCCCGCCTCATGCGGCTCAGCCGGCTCGAGGGTGTCGCGACAGCCGCCGTGCGGGAGGCGAGCGACGGGGCGGATTTCGTGGCGCGGGTCGAGACGGAGACGGGTCTCAAGCTCCGCATAGCGTCCGGGCCGGACGAGGGCGAGCTTGCCGCAAAAGGGGTCCTTCTCGGGTGGCCGAAAGCGACGGGTCTGGTGTGCGACATCGGAGGCGCCTCGCTTGAGGTGGCCGCGCTCGAGGAGGGTCGGATCGGCCCTCGGGCCACCGCGCCGATCGGTCCGCTGCGCCTCGCCGATCTCGGCGGAACCAAGGCGGAGAACGCGGCCATCAAGGCCGGCCTCGCGGCGCTGAAGAAGGCTGTTCCCGCCAAGCCCAAGCGTGTGTTTCTGGTGGGAGGGTCCTGGCGCGCCATCGCCAAGCTCGACATGGAGCGGCGCAAATACCCGCTCCGCGTTCTCCATGAGTACGACATTCCGGTCAAAGAGATGCTCGCCACCTGCGACCACATTGCCGAAACGGACACCTCTCGGCTCAAAGAGGAGAGCGACAGCTCCGCCGCGCGGATGGAGCTTGTGCCGACGGCGGCCCGCGTTCTCGCGGCTCTGATTGAGAGTTACGGGCCAAACACCTTCTCGATCTCCTCCTACGGCCTGCGCGAGGGGGTGCTTTACGATCTGATGCCCGAGGGCTTGCGCGCCCGCGATCCGCTGATTGAGGCCGCGCGACATATGGAAGCGAGCGCCGCCCGTTTCCCGGGCTTTGGCGATGCGCTCTACGCATGGCTTGCGCCGATTGCGGCGGCTATCACGGACGCCCCGACCCGGCTGGTGCGGGCCGCCTGCCTGCTTCACGACATCGCGTGGCGCGCGCATCCCGACTATCGGGCCGATGTCTCCTTCGAGACGGTGACCCGCGCAAATCTCACGGGTCTCGACCATGCGGAGCGCGTGTTTCTCGGCCTCGCGATCATGCACCGCTACCGCTCCGGAGGTGTGGCGCGGTTTGAACCGGACCTCCTTGCGCTCCTCTCGGAGGATCTGCGGAAAGAGGCGAGCGTTCTCGGCCGTGCCCTCCGCCTTGGCGCGATGCTAACCGGGGCTGCACCCGGCGCGCTTCAGGACACGCGGATCCACATCGAGGATGATGCCCTGTGCCTGACGTTGTCGGGCAGCGCCATCACCCTCGGCGGGGAGGCTGTCGAACGACGTCTCGCCGCTCTTGCCAACCGACTTGACCTAAAGGTTGCGCTGCGCCGCACCTAATTTCTCGCACCCGCGAAGAAAAACCGGCTGACTCACGTGGGTCAGCCGGTCAGTTGTCTCCCCAGACTTGGGCAATGGCCCTTTTTAACTCTGACCCTGGCTTCTCGCAGTTGCGAAGACTGCGGAGGGATCAGTTCGGTACTCTAAGCATCAAAAACGGCGCTCTGCAACGACTTCTGCAAGATTGTTGCGGGAAGAGCGAGTTGCCCCCTGGGCAGAGACGCCGTATCGAAGGCACGCCATAGATCCAGCGAGAGCCCGTCCATGCGTCTGACCCGTTACTTCCTGCCTGTCCTGAAGGAGACGCCGGCCGAGGCGCAGATCGCCTCGCACCGCTTGATGCTGCGCGCGGGTATGATCCGCCAGGCGAGCGCCGGCATCTACTCCTGGCTTCCCCTGGGCTACAAAGTGCTCCGCCGGCTTGAGGACATCGTACATGAGGAGCAGCGGCGCGCGGGCCACATCCCGCTGCTGATGCCGACGATCCAGTCCGCCGATCTGTGGAAAGAATCCGGGCGATACAACGACTACGGTCGCGAGATGCTGAGGATCGAGGATCGCCACGGGCGCGACATGCTCTTCGGTCCGACCAATGAGGAGCTGATCACGGACATCTTCCGAACCTCGGTCACGTCCTACAAGGACCTGCCCCTGACGCTCTACCACATCCAGTGGAAGTTCCGGGATGAGGTCCGCCCGCGCTTCGGTGTGATGCGCGGGCGCGAGTTCCTGATGAAGGATGGCTACAATTTCGATCTGACCAAGGAGGATGCCCTCCACGCCTACAACCGCCATTTCGTGAGCTATCTCCGGACCTATGAGCGGATGGGCCTTCAGGCGATCCCGATGCGCGCCGATACCGGTCCCATCGGCGGGGATTACTCTCACGAGTTCCTGGTTCTGGCCGACACGGGCGAATCGGAGGTGTTCTACGACCGCCGCGTGACCGAGCTCAGCTATGGCGACCGCGAACTGAACTTCGACGACCGTGCTGCAATGCAAGCGATTTACGATGAGTGGACGGCCCTCTACGCCCGGACCGATGAGACCCATGACGACGCCGTCTTTGCCGAGGTTCCCGAGGAGCGGCGGATGAAGTCGCGCGGGATCGAGGTCGGGCAGATCTTCTATTTCGGCACCAAGTATTCCGAGCCGATGGGCGCGATTGTGGTCGACAGCGAGGCCAACCGCGTGCCGGTGCACATGGGCAGTCACGGCATCGGTGTCTCGCGTCTGATCGGCGCCCTGATCGAGGCGAACCATGACGAGAACGGCATCATCTGGCCCGAAGGCGTCACACCCTTTCGGGTGGGCCTTGTGAACCTCAAACAAGGCGACAGCGCGGCGGATGCCAAATGCGAGGAGCTCTATGCGGGGCTCACCGCCCGCGGCCTCGATCCGCTCTACGACGATCGGGAGGAGCGTGCGGGGGCCAAGTTTGCAACTATGGATCTGATCGGTTGCCCCTGGCGGATCACGGTCGGGCCGCGCGGGCTGGCCAATGGGGTGGTCGAGCTGACCTCGCGCCGCACGGGTGAGAGCGAAGAGATGAGCCCCGAGGTCGCGCTCGCCCGGACCGCCGAGATCTACGCAAAGCACTGAGGTCTGCCATCGCGAAACCGTGCGACCGGGACCGGCGTCGAGGCTGGACGGCCCCACAGTGCCGGGGTAGGGGTCACGCGGGGAGGGTGATGGCATGCTCGCACGGGTTTTGGCCCTGACTGCAGGGCTCGGAGGAGGAGCCGTGACATCGCAGTTCCCGGAATTTTCCCAGCAATACTACCAGCGCCTCTCTGGCGCCGTGGATGAGTTGGCGCTGGTGATCGCCGATTTCGACCGCTCTGCGACGGCGGCGGGTCTCGACCGCGAGGCAGCGCTCGCGGCCTACGAGGGTGGCGAGTTTCTCGAACGCCGCGGCGAAGACATGAGCCGCACCATCGCGCGGCATGAGCGCCTGTCGGCGGAGCGAGACAGGCTTGAGGGCGCCTCGGCCTGGACCCGCCTGATGGCCGTCCCACGTGCGGCCGATCCCCGGATTGCGGAGCGGACTTGGACGGAGTTCCGCCCCTCTGTCCCCATAACGACCGAGGGCCTCGGGTTCGGAGTTGTCGGGTTTCTCCTCGCCAATCTGGCGAGCGTCGGCATCGGACGACTGTTGCCGCGGCGCCGCGCCCATGGCTGAGGCCCGTCCCTTCGCCGCCTTCGAATGGCTGATCGCCTGGCGCTACCTGCGCGCCCGCCGCAAAGAAGGCGGGGTCAGCGTGATGTCGATCATCAGCCTGGCCGGGGTCGCCCTCGCCGTCTTTGCGCTGATCGTGACCCTCGCGGTGCGCTCGGGCTTCCGGACGGAGTTCGTGGCAACGATCATTGGGGCCAACGCGCACATGACGGTCTACGCGCCGCGGATCCAGATGCAGGACGGCTCAATCCGAAGCGGGATGGAGGGGTTTGATGCGGTCTCCGCCGCCGTCCGGGAGGTGCCCGGCGTCCTCCGCGTCGCGCCAACCGTGAAAGGCCAGGTGATGGCCACGGCCGGCGGTCGGAGCCTCGGCGTCGAGGTGTTTGGGCAGCGGACCTCCGACGTGGCGACGCTGCCCCTGATCGCAAATCCAGTGGAGGCGCGTGGCGATCTCAGCCGCCTGGCGGAGGGCGTCGCCATAGGCTCCGGCATCGCGCTGCAATTGGGGTTGCAGGTGGGCGACAGCATCCGGCTGATCTCACCCGATGGCGTCCAGGGGCCCTTTGGGACGACGCCCAGGATCTCAGATTTCGAGGTCGTCTACGTCTTTCGCGTCGGCCGCTACGACACCGACCGGACCCGGATTTACATGGGCTTCGAGGCTGCGCAGAGCTTTTTCAACAAGGAAGGTCTCGTCGACGAGCTCGAGGTGCTCGTCGATGACGCGGAGGGGGTGGCAGCCTATCTGCTGCCGGTCCAGGCAGCGACCGAGCATGTCTTCTACATCCAGACATGGCGGGACCGGTGGCGCGGCTTTCTGACGGCGCTCGCGATGGAGGACAACGTCATGTTCCTCATCCTCTCGATCCTGGTCCTGATCGCCTCGCTCAACATCGTCTCCGGCCTCATCATGCTCGTCAAAAACAAGGGGCGCGATGTTGGGATTCTGAGGACAATGGGCCTCTCCGAGGGGTCTATTCTGAGGGTCTTTTTCATCTGCGGCGCGTCGATCGGCGTGGCGGGTACGGCGATCGGGGTCGTTCTGGGCTGTCTCACGGCGATCTACATCGACCCGATCTTCGATGCGCTCAACTGGGTTTTGACGGGGGGCAACCCCGACTGGTTCGCTGAAAAATTCGTGCTGCCGGATCTGCCGGCGGAGCTGCAGCTCGACGATGTCCTCTCCGCGATGGCGCTGTCGCTTGGCCTCTCGTTCACCGTCACGTATTTCCCGGCTCGGCGGGCGGCGCGCATGAACCCGGTCGAAGCGCTCCGCTATGAGTGAGGCGCTGGCGCTCGAGGCCATCGAGAAGACCTACAATCGCGGGCGGCCGGGTGAGGTGCCGGTGCTTCAGGGCGTCGATCTCCGCCTCGCGGCGGGGGAGCTCGTGGCCCTCGT
>JBCCWM010000224.1:0-7319 GCA_039193505.1 Pseudomonadota bacterium
CATCTTGGCGCCGAGATCCACCCGACCGCGATCGTCGCACCCGGGGCGGAAATCGGGGCCGGCTGCAGCATCGGCCCCTACGTCATCGTCGGAGGCGACGTCGTCCTTGGGGAGAAGGTCGTCATCCACTCCCACGCAGTGGTCACAGGCCACACGGACGTCGGTTCCGGAACCCGGATTTTCCCGTTTGCCTCCATTGGCCACGAGCCACAGGATCTGAAGTTTGCGGGTGAGGAGACGCGCCTCGTCATCGGCGCTCGGAACACGATCCGGGAATACGTCACAATGAACCCCGGGACGGCAGGTGGCGGCGGGATCACCCGGGTGGGCGACGGCAACCTCTTCATGATGAGCGTCCATGTCGGACATGACTGCCAAGTGGGGTCGGGCGTGATCATCGCAAACTCCGTGGCGCTCGCGGGCCATGTCGTCGTGGAGGACAACGTCGTGATCGGAGGTCTGTCAGGAGTCCAGCAGTTCTGCCGGATTGGACGAGGCGCGATGATCGGCGGGATGTCGGGCGTTGTCGCCGATGTCATCCCGTATGGCACAACGGCCGGAGAACGGGCGCACCTCGCCGGCCTGAACCTCATCGGTTTGAAACGCCGCGGCGCGGACCGGGACGAGGTGAACGAGCTGCGCGCGGCCTATTCCGACATCTTCGAGGATGCGAGTCTCGTTTTTCAGGACCGGATCGGCCGCGCGCGGGAGCGGTACCCCGAGAACGCTTTGATCGACGACATCGTGCGGTTCGTCCAAACCGAGGGCGCCAAGCGCTTCACCCAGCCGGAGTGATCCGTGGCCGAAACCCCCATTGCCATCGTCGCCGGGGATGGTGCGTTGCCGCGCTTGCTCGCGGAGGCCTGTGTGAGAAGCGGGCGGCGCTACGGCGTCGTGCGCTTCGCGGGCGTGGTACTTGAATGGGCCGACGGCCACCCTGTGATCGACGCGGTCTATGAGAGACCGGGCGCTCTCTTCTCGGCGCTCCGACGGCAGGGGCTTGGGGCGGCTGTCTTTGCGGGGGGCATGCGTCGGCCGGAGATTTCGCCCTGGCGGCTCGACTTCTTGGGTCTGAGGATCGCGCCGCGGATCCTGGGAGCCCTGAAGTCCGGGGACGACACGGGTCTCAGGGCCATTGCGACGGTGTTCGAGTCTCAAGGGATCGAAATCGTGCCGGCCGAGGCGCTTCTCGACGGCCTCCGGGCGCTCGAAGGCACGCTCACAACCCGTTGGCCGTCGCCCGAGGACGCGGCAGACGCCACACGCGGGCGCGAGATACTGGATGCGGTTGCTCCTGTGGATGTGGGGCAGGCGGTCGTGGTCGCGCAAGGGGTCTGTCTCGGGATCGAGACCGTGCAGGGAACCGACGCCCTCCTCCGCTTCGTTGCCGAGACCGGCGCCGGATTCCGGCCTGACCCCAACGGGGCGCGCGGTGTCCTCGTCAAGCGACCGAAAACCGGCCAGGATCGGCGCATGGATCTTCCGGCAATTGGACCCGAGACGATGCGGCGCGCCGCGGCCGCGGGCCTCGCGGGCGTTGAAGTGGAGGCAGGCGGCGTGCTGATTCTCGGACGTGAGGCCACGGTTGCAGCGGCCGAGGCCGAGGGTCTCTTTCTCTCGGCAGCCCGCTGATGCGCGCTGTCATGCTTGCCGGTGAGCCTTCGGGCGACGCGCTTGGCGCCGCTCTGATCGAGGGCTTGCGGGCAGAGGTCGGCGACGAGCTTGAGATCTTGGGTGTCGGCGGGCCGGAGATGGCGCGTGCGGGTCTAGAGAGCCGGTTTCCGATGGACCGCCTCACGGTGATGGGGATCGCGGAGGTTCTGCCACGCCTTCCAGAACTCCTCACCCGGATCCGGGAGACCGGGGACTGGGTGGCGGAGACCAAGCCGGACGTTCTCATCACAATCGACAGCCCGGATTTTTGCCTCCGTGTGGCACACCGTGCGAGACGGCTCTGGCCAGGGCTTCGAACGGTCCATTACGTTGCGCCCTCGGTCTGGGCCTGGAGGCCGGGTCGCGCCGTCAAGATGGCTCGGATGATCGAACATGTGCTCGCGCTTTTGCCGTTCGAGCCCAAGCTGATGGAGGCTGCCGGCATGAGTTCCGACTTTGTCGGCCACCCGATCACATCGCTCGTGCCACCCGACCGCTCCCGCATTCGCGCCTTCCGCGCCAAGGCCGGCCTCCGAGCGGACGAGCCTGTGCTCATCGTCCTACCCGGCTCTCGCCGCGGCGAGGTGCGCCGGATCGGTCCGGTGTTCCGCGACACAATCCGCATCCTCCACCGCCAGTTCCGCGACATCCGCCCGGTCATTCCGATGGTCGCCGCGCGCACAGCGGAGGTGCGCGACGTCTTCGCAGACACACCGGGTCGGCCGATCTTCCTGGACCCGGCCGAGTTCGACCTTGAGGAGAAACTTGCGGCGTTCGCCACTGCGGACCTGGCGCTGGCGGCATCGGGCACTGTCACGCTGGAACTGGCCGCGGCCGGGGCGCCGATGATCGTCGCCTACAAATCCAACTGGCTGACGGGGATGATCGCGCGCCGGATGATCCGGCTTGAGACAGTGACGCTGGTGAACCTGGTCAGCGGTCGCCTCGCCGTGCCCGAATTTCTGTTGGAGCGGTGTCGGCCCGGCCTGATCGCCGCAGAGGCCAAACGCTATCTTCTCGACACGGACCTTGCCGATGCCCAGCGGGCCGTGTCGCAGGAGGCCATGCGCCGCCTCGGTCGTGACGGCCCGGATCCCGGCCTGCTGGCCGCACAGTCGGTCCTGGCCCACCTGAGCCGCCCTCAGACGCGTCCCGCAATCGCGGCTCGGCCATCGACGTGAGGCGCCGATCTTGTGTGCAAAGGGGGAGGGGCAGGACATAGCCTCGCGTCCGTTCCCAACTCGAGTATGGTACCGGGGCCGCGGAGCCGGCGGTCTCAGAGGGAGGATCAAGCGATCCGCAAAGGCTTGAGTTGGGTGTTCGAGCAAGACGCACACACGTGTGATCGCGCTGAATGCTGGGCGCGCCCAGAAATGGGTGTTTGCACCCAAGATGGCAAAATACAGGAAGTTGTGTCGGAGAGAGCGTGAAGTGGTTCCCTCAAACCCTTGTCCGAACAACGATCCAATCGCCTGTTGGAGCGTGCATCTTGCGTGTTTGCCGCCACGTCGTGAACAGCTCTTCCAAACCAACCGTGGGCTGAGCCCCTTCGCCGCAGGTCCTCCCTTGCGGGGACGGACCCCGGACAGGTGGTCACCGATCTGCAACGTCGACGTAGTCGCGGTGCGGGACGCCGGTGTAGAGTTGGCGTGGACGGCCAATGCGGCTCGAAGGGTCGGACATCATCTCCTTCCACTGGCTGATCCAGCCGGCAGTTCGGGCGAGCGCAAAAATCGGCGTGAACATCGAGGTCGGGAAGCCCATGGCATCGAGAATGATGCCGGAATAGAAATCGACATTCGGGTAGAGCTTCTTTTCGATGAAGTACTCATCCGTCAGGGCGATTTTCTCAAGCTCCTGAGCAACTTGAAGGGCCGGGTTGTTGGCGACGCCCATCAGCTCGAGGACTTCCTTCGCGCTCTCCTGCATCACCGTGGCGCGCGGATCGTAGTTCTTGTAGACGCGGTGGCCAAAGCCCATCAAACGGAATGGATCGGACTTGTCCTTCGCGCGGGCGATGAATTCCGGGATCCGGTCGACTGTTCCGATCTCGCGAAGCATCTCGAGACAGGCTTGGTTGGCGCCGCCATGCGCCGGCCCCCAGAGACACGCGACACCAGCCGCAATGCAGGCGAACGGGTTTGCCTGCGACGACCCCGCCAACCTGACCGTCGAGGTCGAGGCGTTCTGTTCGTGATCGGCGTGGAGCGTGAAGATCCGATCCATTGCTTTGGACAGAACCGGGTCCACTTCATAGGTTTCCGCCGGAACGGCAAAACACATGTGCAGGAAGTTCGCAGCATAGCTCATGCTGTTCTGCGGATAGATGAAGGGCTGGCCGACGGAGTATTTGTACGCCCAAGCACAGATCGTCGGAAGCTTGGCAATTAGGCGGATTGTGGCGACCTCGCGCTGCCAGGGATCGAAGATATCTGTCGAGTCGTGGTAGAAGGCCGACATCGCACCTACCACGCCGCAGACGATCGCCATCGGGTGCGCGTCACGCCGGAACCCTCTGAAAAAATTCACCATCTGCTCATGGAGCATCGTGTGGTGGGTCACCCGGTGCGTGAAATCGTCGAGCTGGGCCGCGGTTGGCAACTCGCCGTAGATCAAGAGGTAGCATACCTCGAGAAAGTTGGACTTTTCCGCGAGTTGATCGATCGGATACCCACGGTAGAGGAGCTCGCCCTTGTCCCCGTCAATATAGGTGATCGCGCTCTCGCAGGATGCCGTGGAGGTGTAGCCAGGGTCGTATGTGAAGATACCAGAGGTCGCATAGAGCTTTCCAATATCGATCACATCGGGGCCGAGTGACGGGCTTTTCATTGGAAACTCAAAGCTTTGACCGTCGAATTTGATCGTCCCTATACGTTCGATATCTTTGGCCATGGGACCTCCCTGTCAGTGGGCGGCGCGGGGCCGCGTCTACATGGCGCCTCTCCGGCGCATTAAGACGCGCCAGCGGCCGCGTCGTCGAGGCGCGCGAGGGTCTCGTCGCGCCCCAGGATCTCCATCATTTCGAACACGCTGGGAGAGATTGTTCGCCCGGTCAAGGCCGCACGAACCGGCTGCGCCACCTTGCCCAGCTTCGTCTCCTCCCGCTCGGCGAACGCACGGACGCTTTCCTCCAGCGCCGCTGCGGTCCAGATACCATCTTGCAGCTGCGAAGTCAATCTTTGCAGCATACCACGGGATTCCAAGGTCAATGTGCTCGCCGCCTTTTCGTCCACTCCGAGAGGCCGATCTTTCAAAATAAATCCAGCCATATCAATTACATCAAGAAGTGTTTTCGCGCGATCTCTCAGGCCGGGTGCGGCCTCCATGAGCTGGCCGCGCCGCTCGGCTGAGATCGCGGGCAGATTTTGCGACGCAACAAATGCCTCTAGCTCGGAGACCAATCGTGTCGGGTCCATCTTGCGGATATGGCTGCCCGAAATGCTCTCCAGTTTCTTGAAATCGAAGCGGGCGGGCGATTTGCCGATTGCCTCGAGGCCGAACCACTCGGTCGCCTGCGCCGTCGCGAAGACCTCGTCATCTCCATGGCTCCATCCAAGCCGGGCGAGGTAGTTCAGCATCGCCTCCGCGGGATATCCCATATCGCGGTAGGCCTCCACGCCAAGGGCCCCGTGGCGCTTGGCCATTTTGGCCCCGTCCGGCCCGTGAATGAGTGGCACATGCGCAAAAACCGGGATCTGCCAGCCGTTTGCGGCGTAGATCAGGCTCTGTCGCGCAGCGTTGGTCAGGTGATCGTCGCCCCGGATGACATGCGTCACATTCATATCGTGGTCGTCCACCACCACGGCGAGCATGTAAGTCGGTGTCCCGTCGGAGCGGAGCAGGATCAGATCGTCGAGGGTCTCGTTCTTCCAGGTGACGCGGCCCTGCACCCTGTCTTCCACAACGGTTTGGCCCGTATCAGGAGACCGGAGCCGGACAACGAAGGGGGCGTTCGGGGCCGGGCCGGTCGCATCGCGCCAGGGTGACTTGAAGAGAGGCGGCCGCCCGGCGGCCTTCTCCGCCTGACGGAAGGCATCGATCTCTTCCTTTGTTGCGTAGCAGCGATAGGCCGTGCCCCGGTCGACCATGGCGGCGGCCACTTCGGCGTGGCGTCCAGCGCAGGCAAACTGGCTGACCGCATCGCCATCCCAGTCGAGCCCGAGCCAGTTGAGACCCGCAAATATGGCCGCCGTCGCCTCCGGCGTCGATCGGGCGCGGTCTGTGTCTTCGATCCGAAGGAGGAACCGCCCGCCGTGATGCCGGGCAAAGAGCCAGTTGAAGAGCGCAGTGCGCGCGCCGCCAATGTGGAGGAAGCCGGTCGGCGACGGGGCGAAGCGGGTGACGACCTCGGTCACGGGAATGAACCGTCCTTTCGCAGATTTACGTCTTGGAAACCAAACTCGGGGAGCCTTGCGCCGCATCTACGCGAACTCGGGCAAAGAGGACAAGGTGCGGGGCGTCGACAATTTCAGGGCAATGCTCGAAATCGAGCGGGAGGGCGCGATGCTCTGGGCGCCGGTGGCTCTGGGCACCGGCGTTGGGATTTACTTCTCGCTGTCCTTCGAGCCGGCTCGCCTTGCGGTTTTCGGCCTTGGCCTTCTGGCAGCGGCCGGTCTCTGGTGTGCACGTGCTGGGCGTGTCAGCTTGGGCCTCGCCGCGATGGCGCTCCTCGGCATCGTTGTCTCCGCACTCCAGACCGAGCGTGTGCGTGCCCCTATCCTGTCGGGCGAGCTGCGCGGGCCGGTGGTGGGGCGGGTCGTTGCGATCGACCGCTCCGCGTCGAACGCACATCGGGTTACGCTCGACCGCGTGCACTTGCCAGGGCGCGCGACCGTGCCCGAGCGAGTGCGCGTGTCGCTCGCCGGTCCGGTTGCGGACGGCGTGCTCGAGGCCGGCGCACTGGTCATGATGCGGGCTTGGCTCTCGCGCCCGAACCCGCCGGTCGAGCCCGGGGATTTCGACTTTCGGCGCCATGCCTGGTTCGCCCGGATCGGCGCGGTCGGGTACACCCGGGATCCGGTCGTGCTCGCGGCGGCGCAACCGGTGCATGATCTGGGCACGCGGATCCTGGCGCTGCGCCTGTCTCTGTCTCGCGACATTCAGGCGCGCCTGCCGGGCGCCGAAGGGGCGTTTGCCGCAGCGATCCTTACCGGGGATCGGAGCGCGATCAATCCACGCGACATGGCGGCGCTTCGCGCGTCCAATCTCGCTCACCTGCTCGCCATTTCCGGGCTCCACATGGGGCTCCTGACCGGGTTCGTGTTCGCGAGCCTCCGCATGGTCTTGGCTGGCGTGCCGGCTCTTGCCCTGCGGCTGCCGGTGAAGAAAGTGGCCGCCGCTGCCGGCATCCTCTGCGGTGCCGTCTATCTAGTCTTGTCAGGCGCGACAGTGGCGACGGAGCGGGCGTTCATCATGGCGGCCGTGGCCCTTGGTGCGGTCCTGCTCGACCGTCCGGCGATCACACTCCGGGCGGTTGCTCTCGCCGCTCTGATTGTCCTGCTGCGCAATCCGGTCAGCCTTCTCGGGCCCGGCTTTCAGATGTCGTTTGCAGCCACTGCGGGCCTTGTCGCCGTTTACGGACGGCTTCGACGCTTGCGGCTGCGGGACTGGATGCGCGGGCGACACTGGGCGCCGGTTCGTTGGGTGGCGGCGCTCGCGCTGACATC
>JBCCWM010000225.1:0-7312 GCA_039193505.1 Pseudomonadota bacterium
CGGCGAGGCGTCCACGAGGCAGACGCGCCCGAACCCGTGAGTATCATCAGATATTGGGGAAAGCCTTCCCCTGCGGCCGAGCCTGTCTCGTCCGACCCCTTCTGCGGGGAGACCCCGCAACGCCCTCTTTAGAGCGAGAGGCCTGCGGCTGTTACCGTGACGGGTTTGGAGGTCGAGAGAGAGGCTCTCGGACCGCCCGTCATGGAGAACAGCCATGACAGCGATTGAGATCATGAACGGCCGCCCCGAGAGCGGCGGCTACAAGGTGGATGTGTCCCGTGGCGGGCATAACGGACGGGTATCGTCCGAATGGTTTTCGCGGCCCGACGACGAGAAGTATCTTTCCCTCTCGGACCTCTACGCCTCGGTGAAGGGCCGCGCGGAGCGGAGCCAGACGCGCACGGTCGAGAGCGCGGCGATCCGCGTGGAGGCTCATCGTGACGATCCAGAGCGGCTCGCGCTCGTCATTCCGGATGCCGAGGCGCCGGTCGCGCCGACCCATTGGAGCTTCAGGCAACTCACTTCGCTTGTCGGCGCGCCCGCGGCCTATCTTCGCCAGCTCCCGGCGCCGCTTGCCGGCATCAACCTGCAATACGGCCTCGCCAATCACCGCGCGGAGCAAGTGAAGACGATGGAAGTCGCGAATGGCCGCACCGAACTGCGCGCGGTCACCGGCCCCGACTATGGCCGCATCTACGACCACGAACTCGTCTCCGCCGTACAGCGCATCGCGGGCGACGGCGTCGGGGACACGCGCTGGAAGGTCCCGGGCGTGCTCGACTGGTCCACCGGCATCTACAATCCGATGGTCGACGTCACCAGAGACACGACCACGCTCTACGCCTCGGATCGTGACGTCTTCCTCTTCCTGGTCGACGATAGGAACCCGATCGAGGCAGGCACACTGCCCGACGGGTCGCCCGATCTCTTCTTCCGCGGCTTCTATTGCTGGAACTCCGAGGTCGGGGCGAAGACGCTCGGCATCGCGAGCTTCTATCTCCGCGCCGTCTGCCAGAACCGCAATCTATGGGGCGTCGAGGACTTCCAGGAGATCACGATCCGGCATTCCAAATACGCGGCCAACCGCTTCGCGCATGAAGCGGCACCGGCACTGGCCAACTTCGCAGACTCCTCACCGCAGCCCTTCATTCAAGGCATCCGTTCCGCGCGCGAGCGCATCGTCGCGAGCAGCGACGAGGACCGCACCGACTTCCTGCGCAAGCGCGGCTTCTCGAAAGCGGAGACCGGCAAGATCGTCGAGACGGTGCTGGCCGAGGAAGGCCGTCCGCCCGAGAGTGTCTTCGACTTCGTCCAGGGCATCACCGCCGTCGCCCGATCGAAACCGCAGCAGGACGCGCGCCTCACGATGGAGACCCGCGCCAAGAAACTGTTGGAGGCCGCCGCCTAGACGCACCGCTCCGCTTCGGTCGCAGGCTTCCGCCCACGGTCCATCGCTTCCGGAGAGGAAGAGGTGGGCCGTGGTTTTCGTGACGGGTTTGTAGGTCAGAGAGAGGCTCTTGACCGCCCGTCGCGGAGAAATCCCATGACTAGACCTAAGAAAATCACCCTCAGCGCCTCGCGCGACATCCCCTTCAACAAGCTGGTGCTCAGCCAGGCGAACGTCCGGAAGGTCAAGGCCGGCGTCTCGATTGAGGAGCTGGCCGAGGACATCGCCCGGCGCACGCTCCTGTCGTCGATCACGGTTCGGCCCGTTCTTGACGACGATGGCGCGGAAACCGGCATGTTCGAGATCCCGGCCGGCGGCCGCCGCTACCGGGCGCTCGAACTGCTCGTGAAGCAGCGTCGCTTGAACAAGACCGCGCCCGTGCCCTGCATCGTGCGCACCGAAGGCCTCGCGGAAGAGGACAGCCTCGCCGAGAACATCCAGCGCGCGCCGCTCCATCCGCTCGATCAGTTTCGCGCCTTCCAGGCCATGCGCGAGAAGGGCAAGTCGGAGGAGGAGATCGCCGCGGCCTTCTTCGTTTCAGTCAATGTGGTCAAGCAGCGCCTCAAGCTGGCCGCCGTCTCGGCGACACTGCTCGCCGCCTATGCCGAAGAGGAGACAACCCTCGACCAGCTCATGGCCTTCACGGTCAATCCCGACCATGAGCGCCAGGAACAGGTCTGGGATGCGCTAAAACAGCACTACAACAAGCAGCCTTACGAAATCCGCCGCATGCTGACCGAAGGCGCCGTGCGTGCTTCCGACCGGCGGGCGCAGTTCGTCGGCCTCGACGACTATGTTGAAGCGGGCGGTGAAGTGCTGCGCGATCTGTTCCAGACCGACGATGGCGGCTGGCTCCAAGATGCGGCGCTGCTGGAAACCATGGTCACTGAGAAGCTCAAGGATGAAGCCGAGGCCATCCGCGCCGAAGGCTGGCACTGGATCGAGGCCGGCACCGACTTTCCCTACGGCCATACCTACGATCTGCGGCGCATTCGTGGCGAAGCCGAGCCGATGAGCGAGGAGGACGAGAGGACCTACAAGGCGCTCAAGGCCGAATACGACAAGCTCGAAGACGACTATGCCGAGGCGGACGAACTCCCCGAGGATGTCGACGCGCGGCTCGGTGAAATCGAGACGGCGATGGAAGCGCTTCAAAACCGTCCGATCCGGTTCGAGGCGGAAGACTACGCCATTGCGGGCGCCTTCGTCAGCATCGACAGCTCTGGCGGTTTGCGCGTCGAACGCGGCTACGTCCGGCCCGAGGACGAACCGGTGGTTGAAGCCGATTACGATCCGGACAGCGAGACCGTCGGTCCCGACATGGACGATGCAACCGCTGACGCATGCGATCCGGTGACGGATCAGGATGAGGACGACGATGACGACGGCACCAAGCCGCTGTCCGACCGTCTCATCTGCGAACTGACCGTCCATCGTACGATGGCGCTGCGGGATGCGCTCGCAAACGATCCGCAGCTGGCGATGCTCGCCTGCCTGCACGCGATGGTCCTGCAACTCTTCTACCACTACGGTCAGGATAGCTGCGTCGAGATCACGCCGCGTTCCACACAGTTCGGATCACAAGCCCCGAACCTCGGCGAGGCTGCCTATGTTCAGTCGATCGATCTCGGGATCGAGACCTGGGCAGGTAATCTGCCGAAGCAGCCGGAAGACCTGTGGGGCGCGCTGACCGAATGGGACAGCGACAGCCGCGACGCGCTCTTCGCCCATTGCGTGGCGATGACGGTCAACGCCGTGCAAGAACCGCATTACCGCAAACCGCGCCAGATCGCCCATGCCGACATCCTAGCTTCGACGCTCGGGCTGGACATGGTGAAGGCGGGCTGGACGCCGACGGCGGACAGCTATCTCGGTCATGTGACCAAGGCGCAGATCCTCGCCGCCGTGCGCGAGGCGAAGGGCGACAAGGACGCGGACCGCATCGCCGGGTTCAAGAAGCCCGACATGGTCGAGGCCGCGGAAGAGCTGCTGGGGGGCACGGGGTGGCTCCCGCAACCGCTGCGCACAACCCCGCTGGCGGAGGAGCCCAATGTGCCGGAGTTCGAGATCGTCGATGATGGCGATGTCACATCCGACGAACCGTCGGGCGAAGACGAAGAGGCGCACGCGCTCCAAGCCGCCGAGTGAGAGTGCAAAGACAGGCGTTCGGCGGCGCATGGTCGATGGTCCGACGCAACCGATTGGATGATGATTGACCTGTCGCCGAAGCCGCCTTCGCCACTTTCGAGCAGTTGGCGACCACCAACCGAGGGAGACGTTCCCCCCCAAACTCCCTCACCCTGGGGCCTGTCGGACGCGACAGGCCCTTTTTTCTGCGCATCATCCAGGAGACCACCATGGACAGCCCCGCCGCAGACCTTTCGCAAAAGCTCAGCCGCGAAGCCGAGGCTGTGTGCCGTCAGTACCTCTCCAATGGGAGAAAACATGGCCACTATTGGGTCGTCGGCGACGTCGACAACACTCCTGGTCGCAGTCTCTATGTCCGGCTCACCGGCCCGACCCGCGGCAAGGGCGCGGCGGGCAAATGGACCGACGCCGCCACCGGCGAACACGGCGACCTCCTCGATCTCATCGCAGCCAATCTCAATCTCTCGACGCTCCGCGACACGCTCGACGAGGCGCGGCGCTTTCTTAGTCTCCCGAGACCGGAACCTCCTGAAAAGAAGCCGCAGACGCCAGTAACGCGTGGATCACCCGAGGCGGCCCGACGGCTTTGGGCGATGGGCCAACCGGTCGCGGGGACACTGGCGGAGCGCTATCTCTTTGCACGCGGATTGAAGGAGCTTCGAAGCGTGAGCGCGCTTCGGTTCCATCCGAGCTGCTACTACTGGCAAGAAGACGCACACATTGACGATCAGCCCCGCGCCTGGCCCGCATTGCTCTCGAAAGTCACCGACACTGCCGGAACTCTGACCGGCGTTCATCGGACCTGGCTTGATCCGCAGACGGCCGAAAAGGCTCCGCTCGACCCCAACCGCAAGGCGATGGGCAATCTGCTCGGTCATGCCGTCAGGTTCGGATCGCCGACCGACATTCTCGCTGTTGGTGAAGGCTTGGAGACGATGCTCTCGCTGAGGCTGGCCCTGGCCGGTCTGCCGATTGCTGCGGCGCTGTCTGGGAACCACCTTGCAGCGTTCGATCCCCCCGCCGATCTCCGCAGGCTCTACGTCGCCATCGACAATGACGGGGCCGGACAGGCGGCGTTCGATGCACTGGCCGAGCGCTTCGCGGACAGTGACCTGCACCTCTTACAGCTGCGACCGATCCTGGACGACTTCAACGGCGATCTCCGGAACTGCGGCATCGAGCAGGTGCGCAGCCATCTGCGTCCCCAGCTCTCACCGATCGACGTTCCGAATTTGCTCGCAACCAAGAATTGCTGACGTGCAGAACCGGTCTCGGCCGCTGTACAGGCGGAATGAACCTCACGCCACGGAGCCGCGCCCGACGGCCTTCCCGAGAGGGGCGAGCCGGAGCGGAACCCGCCCGGTCCGGCAATGGCTGCGGCGACACCGTTTTCCGCCGCCGAGGGCAAGCCTCGGCTTTGCATCGCGATCCAAAACGGCGCCGCCTCCGCCATCCTCCGCTCACGCTCCGGCCGACGCAGCCACGGGGTCCCCGCGAAGTACCACTTCGTGGGGAATTGCGTCGGTGCAGGCCCGGTCGCGCCCCGCTTTCCGTCGCCCATGAAGGCCGCGCGAGGCGCGGTCAGCGACAAGGAGGTCTAGCACCCATGACCCAGCACGAGCCCGACACAAGATCCGCCACAGCCCTCGTCCTCGACGAGTTGCAACTCTTCGGTCATCGGCCCTTCGCCGACGAACCCGATCCGCGACCATTGCCTGACGCCAGCAGCGTCGAAGGCGCGATCGCAGACATCTTCGACGCCCTGGTCGTCGCCCTCGGCCACACACGGCTCGAACCCGACCTCGAAGACCTGCTTTGGTCCACCACCAATGTCTTCCACAGCATGGCGACCCGTATCGACCGCAAGCTCGACGACAACGAGCAGGCGCAGCGGCGCGCGCAGCGCAGCCAGGACGGGTCCGAAGTCCGCTCGGTCGAACTGGAGCGCCTCATCGCCGAAGGGCTGACGCTCACCGAACAGCGCAACGCCTATGAGAGCATGCGCGATCTCGCCGCCGAGCATTTTGAAGCGCATCTCGGCCAGACCTGGCACCCGCGCTCTGGCAGCCACGTCAACCGCAGGCACATGACCGCCGCGATGATCGACAGCCGTGACTATCTCGAAGCGAAGCGCAAGACCGAACTCGAACCGCTGATCCCGACCGGCACCAAGATCGCCTTCACCGGCGGACAGGATGTGAACGACACGAAAGGCATCTGGGCCGCCCTCGACAAGGTCCGCGCCAAGCATGACGACATGGTGCTGCTGCATGGCGGATCGCAGAAAGGGGCCGAGCGCATCGCCGCCTGCTGGGCCGACAATCGGAAATGCCAACAGATCGTCTTCAAGCCGGACTGGACCCGCCACGGCAAGGCCGCGCCGTTCAAGCGCAATGACCAGCTGCTTGAAACCCTGCCGATCGGACTGATCGTCTTTCCGGGTTCGGGCATCACCGACAACCTCGCCGACAAGGCCAAGGTGCTCGGCATCCCGCTCTATGATTTCCGCGCAGCGAAAGGCGGGTCGTCATGACCCGTGATGCGCAGATCGCATCGCGATGCACTGCACGGGAAAATTCCGTGAACACCGCCGATGTGTTATGCTTCACCGGTGCCGTGGCGGTGGTGGAGGCGCAGCCCATGAGAGGAGACCGCCCATGTTCGTATCAGCCTTCCTGAGTGTCATCGGCCTCGGTTTCCTCGTCTGGGTGCTGTTCGCACTGGCCGTCTACGCGCTGCCCGCCTTCGTCGGCGTAAGCGTCGGGATGTATGTTTACGACACCGAAGCGGGCGTGATCGCGGCATTGGCCGCTGGCATGTTCGCCGCCGTGTTCACCTATCTCATCGGCCAGGTCGTCTTCGCCAAGATCCAGTCCGTCCCCATCCGCCTCGCCATCGGCGCGCTCTTCGCCGCCCCGGCAGGCGTCGCCGGGTTTTCGGCGATCAAGGGCCTGTCGCAGATCGGCGGCGCTTCCGAAGGCTGGACACTGGCCTTCGCGATCATCGGCGGGATCGTCACCGCCGGAACCGCCTGGGTGCGGATCGCGAGCCTTGCCGGTCCCATCGGCGAGGATGAAGTGCAGCACACAGACGCCATGCAAGCGAACCCGTTCGCGAATGATCGCTGACACCTCGCCGCCTATGACTTTGCAACATCACGGTATGGAGCGAGGCAGGCTGAAACTTGAATAGAAGCATTCGGCGTGGCGGCTCTGATCTTTCGAGCGCCTGGACCTAGCTCAGCACATGTCACATGCAGTCGAAGTACGGTGGGAAGGATCATTCTCAGATTGCCGGGAGAGCTTGGCCACAACCTCGCTCTGCGCCGTTCTGCACGCTAGAGCCTGTCTTTCCCCGATCGACATTGCCGGTAGATTGCTCGGTCCGAGGGTGGCGGTCATTTCTCTCCCCATGCCCTCTTCACCCGCGTCCGTCACGGCCTCTCAATTGGGCTGATCTGACCGGGATCGGCTGACGCCTCGACCGCCTCAGCCGCAACGCCGGGTTCGGACTTTCTTCCCCTGGGCTTCGCCCATTCCTCGCGGGACGACCCTTACGGGTCCAAGAAAGTCCGCCCCCGGCGTCCTCCGCGTGCGCTGCGGGCCAAGGGCTGCGTCGGCGGATCGTCCCGGTCCTGACGATCGCCATCGAGACCGCGACGGGCGCGGGATCGAAAGCCAAAGGAGAAATGACATGGCCACCATCGGAACCTTCAAG
>JBCCWM010000226.1:0-7296 GCA_039193505.1 Pseudomonadota bacterium
ATCGGGTAGCTGTATCGCGCCCCGGTGAGGGAGATCTCGCCCAGATGCCGACCGAAGCGCGGACGGAGCAGGGCGAGATAGGCCGCATCGGGCAGGGCCGCGATCTCCGCCGCGCGCGCTCGCGCCTCGGTCCAAACAATGGACGAGCGGTTGCCGGGCAGGGGCAGGATGGCAAGGGGCCCCTCCGGCAGAAAGAGCTGATGCGCCGTGCCGTGATGGGGCAGTTCATGCTCGATGGCGGTCACGAGGCTTGTCTGGTCGTAGTCCGACGTGAGCCGCCGTATCCCGGCGCGCGCCGCGACCGGCGATGTCCGTCCGTCAGCCGCCACCAGGAGGCGCGCGCGCACCTGCGTCCCATCGGAGAGGTCCGCATCGATCGCCCCCGGCAGGGCCGTTTCCTGCGCGAGGGACACACCGGACCGGAGGGTGACGCGTGGCGCGGCCGCCGCCGCGTCGAGCAGGGCTTTGCGCAGAAACCGGTCCTCGAGGAAGTGGCCCATGGGCCCGTCTTGGATCTCGTGGTGATCGAAGCGGAGCGCGCCAGGGTCTTGCCCGGCGCCCGCGCGCCCCTGGGCAATCCGGATTGTCAGAATGGCCTCCGCCTCGGAGCCCGTTGCGGCCCAGATCCCAAGCGCTTCCAGCATGCGCCGCGTTGCTAGCGCGATCGCATAGGCCCGACCGTCGAAATCGGGCGCGCGCGCGCTCAGATCCGCGGGATCGACAATCACGCAATCGATCCCTGCCTGATCAAGGGCCAAGCCGAGCGCGAGGCCCGTCAACCCGCCGCCCGCAATGAGAACATTGTGCTCCGTCATGCGCCGGACCATGGGACCCTCGGGTCGGGATTGTCCATGGTCCAAGGCGTCGCTAGGCTCCGGCCTGGGTTTTGGGAGAGGCGGATGGATCTCAAGAAATCGGCGGCAGAGCAGGGGCGCGACATCGGTGCTGGTCGGACCGACCCGGTCGAGTTGGCCGAGGCCCTGTTTGATGCCATCACCTCTCATCCCGCGCGCGACGATGTCTACGCGCGTCTGACTTTTGACCGGGCGCGCGCCGAGGCGGAGGCCGCGCGGGCGCGCGCGCTGGCCGGCACCCGCCGCGGCCTCCTCGACGGGGTGCCAATCAGTTGGAAGGACCTCTTCGACACGGCCGATGTGCCAACGGAGAGCGGGTCGCCGCTTCTTGCCGGTCGGGTGCCGACGGCCGATGCCCCGATCGTGGAGCTCGGCGCCATGGCGGGGCTGGTGACAGTTGGCAAGACCCACCAGACAGAGCTTGCCTTTTCGGGGATTGGGATCAACCGCCGGACGGCGACGCCCCCCAATGTTCACGGCGCCGATCTCGCGCCCGGGGGATCCTCTTCGGGGGCGGCGGTGTCGGTTGCACTCGGCCTGGCGAGCGTTGCGATGGGCTCCGACACCGGGGGATCGTCGCGCGTGCCGCCGGCCTGGAACGATCTCGTCGGATTGAAGCCCGCGCATGGCAGTCTGTCGCTCGAGGGCGTGGTGCCGCTCGCGCCGAGGTTCGACACGCCCGGCCCCATTGGGCGGACCGTTGAGGATGTGGCGCATCTCTACGCGGCGCTCCGGCCCGAGCCGGTGGCGGATCTTGCGGCAGCGGACGTGACCGGGCGGCTCTTTGTGGTGCTCGAGGCGCCGTCGCTGCCCGCGATTGACGAGGCACCGGCGGCGGCGCATGAGGCCGCGCTCGCCAAGCTCTCGGCCGCCGGAGCGCGGGTGGAGACGCGGACGGTGGACGCGGTGTCCGCGGCCATGGCGCTGGCCGGTGTACTTTACACCACGGAGGCCTATGCGGTCTGGGGGCGCGAGATCGAGGCGCGGGGAGACGTGATGGATCCGCGGATCCGGGCGCGGTTCGAGCAAGGGCTGGCGTTTTCGGGCGTCGACTATGTGCGC
Organism: Pseudomonadota bacterium; assembly: GCA_039193505.1. Taxonomy (GTDB): domain Bacteria; phylum Pseudomonadota; class Alphaproteobacteria; order Rhodobacterales; family Rhodobacteraceae; genus Algicella. Next base: position 1,917 of record JBCCWM010000226.1, read on the forward strand.
GCCTGGGCCGAGCTTGAGGATCATCGCCGTGCTTTTCGCGCAGCCATGGCGGATGCCGATGCGGTCGTCCTGCCGACTGTGCCGATCCTGCCGCCCTCGGTGGAGCTGCTTTTGGAGGACGATGCGTACTTTACGGCGCGCAACCTCGAGACATTGCGGAACACACGGGTCGGCAATTTGATGGAGCTCGTCTCCCTCTCGGTGCCGACGGGCGTCGCGCATTGCGGGCTGATGCTGATGGTGCCGCCTGGCCAGGCTGAGCGCCTCTTCCGATTGGGTCATGCGGTGGAGCGCGTCCTCGCCGCCTGAGGGCACGGCGCAACACAGCGCGATCGGCGCGCCAGCGGTGGCTGGACGCCCCTGATGTCCGGCGATACCGTTTTCTGTGAGCGGCGCCAGACCGCGTGAGAGCAACATGCGCCGGCAACAGGCGGCGCAAGAGGGCAGTTCATGGACCAACCGCGCCGCTTTTCAGGGCTGCCGGAGTACGCTTTTCCGCGTCTGCGCGCCCTCCTGTCCGGAGTTGCGCCCGGCGGACCCGAGATTGCGATGTCAATCGGCGAGCCGCAACACGCCGTGCCGCCGATCGTCTCGGAGGTGATCGCGGCCGAGGGCGCGGCGTTCAACCGCTACCCGCCGAACGAGGGCCTGCTGTCGCTCCGCTCGGCGATCGCCGGTTGGCTCTCGCGTCGCTACGGGGGCGACCGCGATCCGGAGACCGAGATACTGCCGTTGAACGGCACGCGCGAGGGGCTCTTCAACGCCGCTCTCGCGCTTTGTCCGGAGGAGAAGAACGGCGCGCAGCCTGCGGTTCTGATCCCAAATCCGTTCTATCAGTGCTACGCTGCCGCGGCGCTCGCCGCAGGGGCGGAGCCCGTCTTCGTCAACGCGACGGAGGAAACGGGGTTTCTGCCCGATTTCGCAGCGCTCGACCCAACGCTCCTCGACCGGACGGCGATCGTCTACATGTGCTCACCCTCGAACCCCCAGGGGGCGGTTGCGGATCTTGCCTATTGGCGCCGTCTGGCCGCGCTCGCCGAGCGGCACGATTTCCGGATCTTTGCCGATGAGTGCTATGCAGAAATCTGGCGGACGGCGCCGCCGCCCGGCGTTTTGCAGGCTGTTGACGATCCAGAGCGCGTGGTTGCGTTCCATTCCCTGTCCAAACGATCGAACCTGGCTGGGCTGCGCTCCGGCTTTGCCGTGTCTGGGCCTCGGTCGATCGCTGCAATGCGTCAGCTCCGAAACTACGCAGGGGCGCCGTTGCCCGTGCCGCTACAGCACGCGGCGGCCGCGGTTTGGAGCGATGAGGCGCATGTGGAGGCCAATCGAGCGCTCTACCGGGCCAAGTTCGACCTCGCGGATCGGATCCTCGGCAATGTTCCGGGATACGTGTCGCCCGAGGCCGGTTTCTTTCTCTGGATCAGGTCGGGCAACGGAGAGGAGATGTCGCGCCGTCTTTGGGCCGAGGCCGGTGTTCGCGTTTTGCCGGGGGCCTATCTGGCGCGGCAGGTTGGGGGGCGAAACCCGGGCGATGTCTACATCCGGGCCGCTCTCGTCGCACCCGAGGCGGAGGTCGCGGCGGGTCTCACCGCCCTTCGGACCGTTCTGGAGGCCGCCTGATGGGCTGGGCCACGGCTGCCAAGCGCCGGCCCCGTCTCGTTGAGGCGGAGACGGAGGCATTCCTGCGCCGCCGCGGGGGGGAGCTGATCGGTCTTGCCATTGCGCTTGTCGGGGCGGCTGCGCTGGCGCTTGTCCAAAGCTACTCGCCTGAAGACCCGAGTATCTTCAGCGCGACGGACGCGCGTCCGCAAAACGCCCTGGGTCTTCTCGGCGCGTCGATTGCCGATCCGCTCTGCCGCGCCATCGGGCTGGCGGCCTTTGCGCCCGGGGTGATCCTCGTTGTCTGGGGCGTGCGCCTGATCATCCATCAGGGGGAGGAGCGGGTGCTGACCCGCCTCGTCCTCGCGCCCATCGCAACAGCCATCCTCTCGATTTTTGCCGCGGCGCATGTGCCGCCGGCGTCTTGGCCCCATGCCTATGGGCTTGGCGGGCTTCTCGGGGACAGCGCGCTCGACGCGCTGATCGTGCGCGTGCCCTTGCCGCTGGCGAGCGCGCTTCTTGTGATGACGTTGGCTCTGGCCGTCGCGGCATCGGCATTGACGCTCCTTGCTCTCGGGGTCGACGGGCGGGAGTTTCGGGCGATCCTGCGCTACATCTGGACGGGCCTCGTGCAGACCTATGGGGTGATCTTCCGTCTCTCGGGTGCCCTCGTGCGAGGCGCCGCGCGCGCCAAAGTCCGGCGCCCCCCCCGCGCGGAGCGGCGGGAGCCGAAGCTGCGCCGGTCGGCAGAAGCGGCGGCCGACCAACCCGGCGATGCGGAAGACGCGTTGGCACGGGTGGCGGCAGCCGTGCGCGCCCGCGAGGGCATCTCGGACGTGGAGGATCCACCCCGCCCAGCGCTTCGGGTCGAGCCGCTCATTCAGCACGCGGAGCGTCGACCGCCCAAAGGGCGCCGCGCGCTCGAGGAAGAGCAGCCGCGCCTCGCGCTTGAGGACCCGGTGTCGAGTGGGTTCGAAGTGCCGCCGCTCGCCCTTCTCCAGAACCCCGACGCCCTGCCGCACCGCCCCCTCGCCGATGATGCGCTCGAGGAGAACGCGCGGATGCTCGAGACCGTGCTCGACGACTATGGCGTCAAGGGGGAGATCATCGCCGTCCGCCCCGGTCCGGTCGTGACCATGTACGAGCTTGAGCCTGCGGCGGGCGTCAAAGCCTCCCGCGTGATCGGGCTCGCGGATGACATAGCGCGGTCGATGTCTGCGCTTGCGGCCCGCGTCTCAACCATTCCCGGGCGGTCTGTGATCGGGATCGAGCTTCCCAACGACCACCGTGAGAAAGTGATCCTGAGAGAGATCCTGTCCTCGCGCGACTACGATGGGACGCGGTTCTCGCTGCCCCTCGCGCTTGGCAAGGACATCGGTGGGGAGCCGGTGGTGGCAAATCTCGCCAAGATGCCTCACCTCCTGATCGCGGGCACCACGGGGTCCGGCAAGTCGGTGGCGATCAATACGATGATCTTGAGCCTTCTCTACAAGCTCCGCCCCGACGAGTGCCGGATGATCATGATCGACCCGAAGATGCTGGAGCTGTCGGTCTATGACGGGATCCCGCACCTCCTGTCGCCCGTTGTGACCGACCCGAAGAAGGCCGTGGTCGCGCTCAAATGGGTCGTCGCCGAGATGGAGGAGCGCTACCGCAAGATGTCCAAGATGGGCGTCCGAAATGTCGATGGGTACAACGCGCGTGTGCGCGACGCGCTGGCCAAGGGGGAGGCGTTCACGCGCACGGTGCAGACGGGCTTTGACGATGCAACGGGTGAGCCGCTGTTCGAGACGGAGGAGTACGCGCCCGAGCTGGTGCCCTACATCGTCGTCGTTGTCGATGAGATGGCCGATCTGATGATGGTCGCGGGCAAGGAGATCGAGGCCTGCATCCAGCGTCTTGCGCAGATGGCCCGCGCGTCCGGCATCCACATCGTGATGGCAACGCAGCGCCCCTCCGTCGACGTGATCACTGGCACGATCAAGGCGAACTTCCCAACCCGGATCTCGTTCCAGGTGACGTCCAAGGTCGACAGCCGCACGATCCTCGGCGAGATGGGGGCCGAGCAGCTCCTGGGCATGGGCGACATGCTCTACATGGCTGGTGGCGGGCGGATCACGCGCGTCCACGGGCCGTTCGTCTCCGACGAGGAAGTCGAAGAGGTCGTGCGCCACCTGAAGCTCCAGGGTGCGCCTGAGTATGTGTCGGGCGTTGTCGAGGGGCCGGACGACGTGGCGGAGAGCCAGATTGACGCCGTTCTCGGCCTCGGCGGCAACACAGGCGGCGAGGAGGCGCTCTACGACCAGGCCGTGGCGATTGTCGCCCGGGACCGGAAGTGCTCCACCTCCTACATCCAGCGAAAGCTCGCCATCGGCTACAACAAGGCCGCGCGCCTCGTCGAGCAGATGGAGGACGAGGGGGTGGTTGGCCCCTCGAACTCCGTCGGCAAGCGCGAGATCCTGGTGCCGGAGGCCTAGATCAACTCAAAGCTGTCGGTCGTGAACTCCGTCACGCCGACCAGAAGGATCGAGCCGTCCTCCTCGAAGTCGAGCACGACGCCTTGCGCGCCGAGCTCTGCCGCGGCCAGGACGTCCTCCGCCGTGAGCGCCACATCGAGGAGGAGCGTGTCGTCCTCGTTGAAGTCGAAGACCCGGTCATCGCCGTCGCCCTCGGCAAAGAGGACCGTGTTCGCGCCCGCGCCGAGGCGGATCAGGTCGTTGCCTTCGTTGCCCATGACCACGTCATCGCCCCGTTGCGCAAAGATGAGGTCGTCGCCCTCGCCGCCTGCGACCGCGTCGTTGCCCGAGCCCGCGCGAATGATGTCGTTGCCGTCACCGCCATAGACCTCGTCATTGCCGCGTCCGGCGGCCACGATGTCTGAGCCGTCGCCGGCGTCGATCGCGTCATAGCCGGCGCGCGTGACGATGATGTCGTCGCCGTCGAGGGCCGTGACGAGATCGTCGCTCTGATCTCCGAAGATCAGTTCATCGCTGTCGTCGCCGAGGATCTCCGTCACAGTGTTGATGTGGATCTCCGCGACTTCGGCGCCTGGCTGGGTGAAATCCGCGGCGATCGGGTCGATGGTCTCGCCGAACGCGTTGGTGCCACCGAGGATGATCTGGGCGCCGGGCACACCCGGGGGGTTGCCGAGCGTGCCATCCGGATTGCCGAGAGAGCCGTTGAAGCCCTCATGGAGGCGCACGACACCCCCTTCGTCGAGGCCGGTGTTCGGCGCTGTCTGGTTGATGAAGGCCGCGTCTTCCTCGGTGTTGTATTCTGTACCCGCGTCGTAAACGTCGGTGCCGAGGAAGGTGAGGGTCGTTGCGCCGAGGAAGGTGCCGTGCTCATCGAAGAGGGTGACGCCGTTGCCAGTTCCGACAAAGGCGTCGTTCGAGGGCAGGATCATGGCGGCAACACTGATCTGACCGTTGGAGGCGCCGTCGACATCGACGACAAGCGACGTCACTTCTCCGGTCGTGATCGGACCTGCGGCACCCGCGACAATGCCGCCCTGACCGTCGGCATCGGCGGCAACCAGCTCCGCCGCGAGACCGGACGCATCGCCATCTTCGGCCAGTTGCTCGAGCCCAGCGGACGCAACCTTGCCCGTCTCAAAGAGGTCGAAGTTCTTGTCATGGAAGCCGAACCAGAACGGGGTCAGGAAAGTCCCGCCCGCCTCAGACGTGTTGGTGACAGTGATCCGGAGGGAAGTGGTCTGTGCCGTCATTGTGCGCGCTCCGCTGTGTTGAGTGTCGGTGGAGCTTCGACACGGAGGACG